>NZ_JACAGG010000017.1:0-66722 GCF_030324375.1 Empedobacter sp. R132-2 | reverse complement strand
TCTTTTGTCTTTTTAATCATCATAAAGCTATATTAGTTTTTTACTAATTTAGTCTACGAGGATATGACGTACCCACAGTAGCAGACGAAAAAGGAAATGGTGTTCTTCCTTACCCAACCGCTATAAAAAAAGCTGATGACGCCTGATTAAGTTAAGTGTTTAACATTTAATCAGGTAGTTTATGCAGACAAAACAAAAAAAATCATTCAGCAAAAAAATCAATTTACAACTTTGGTCGTTGTTTAGACGTTATCCAACTATTCCTTACATCCTCAAATGTACATTCATTTGCTTATTTATCGGACTTTGTGTTGGTAGTGCTTCCGCAGGTTTTCTTCAATCATTGGATTGGGTTACGAATTATCGGGAAAATCATTTATGGTTAATTGCATTGTTGCCTATTGGTGGTTTTTTCATTGGCTTACTTTATTATTATTTGGGCAAAGACATTGAACCAGGAAACAATTTACTTCTTGATACCATTCACGACCCTAAACAAATTATTCCCTTCCGTATGGCTCCGTTTGTTTATATCGGAACCGTGGTAACACATTTATTCGGTGGTTCGGCAGGGCGTGAGGGAACAGCTCTACAAATGGCGGGTGCAATTGCCGACCAATTCAGTAAACCTTTCCGACTTTCTGAAAGCGAGCGAAAAATTTTAATCATTTCAGCCATTTCCGCAGGTTTTGGGTCTGTATTTGGTACACCATTGGCAGGTGCAATTTTCGGTTTAGAAGTGTTTTTAATCGGACGATTAAAATACGATGCTATTTTTCCCGCATTTGCAGCCGCTATTTTCGCAGACTTAGTTACGAAACTTTGGCAAACACACCATACTCATTACTACATCAATTTTGTTCCCGACATCTCTTTTTTAAATATCATTTACGCAATCATTGCAGGAATTATTTTTGGATTATGCTCAGCAACATTTAGTAAAACAATACATAAGGCAAGTTCTATTTTCAAATCAAAAATTGAGTATCCACCTTTCCGACCTTTGATAGGCGGTGTTATTGTTGCTCTTGCAGTTTGGGCAATAGGCACAACAAAATACATTGGCTTAGGTATTCCTACAATTGTTCAGTCCTTTGAAGAACAATTACCTATGTATGATTTTGCCTTGAAAATGATTTTTACCATCATCACATTGGCAGCAAGTTTTAAAGGTGGAGAAGTTACTCCACTGTTTTTCATTGGGGCAACTTTAGGTAACGCATTAAGTTATTTCATTCCATTGCCAACAGCACTTTTAGCAGGAATGGGATTTGTTGCCGTTTTTGCAGGAGCAACGAATACGCCATTAGCTTGTAGCATTATGGCAATTGAACTTTTTGGTGCTGATTGCGGAGTGTATGTTGCAATTGCTTGTGTAGTTGCATATTTAGTTTCAGGACATAACAGCATTTACAACAAACAAATGGTTGGCGAACCAAAGCACAAAAGATTTTCGAACCACGAAGGAAAAAGATTAAATGAACTTTAAAATTGTGAATATGAATACAAACAATATAAACGTAATGAGAATTTATTTTGGCTACGGACAAACAGTCAAAGGACAATCTTTTTGGCAACGACTTTGGAGCAACAATTTGGGACAATTACTTTTAAAGAAAGCGAAAGAAATGAATATTGAACAAGCCAATATTTTTATTGCAAAAGCTGGTTATTTAGACAACGATAAGATAAGTTTCAATATTTCAGAAATTCCATCTAAAAAAAATCCAGTTTGCCTTGAACTTGTGGACACTGCCGAAAAATTAAAAAATTTTATAGGGCAAAATAGAAAAGAGCTAAACGAAACAAATATTATTCTACTAAATAATGAATGTTTTAAGATTGACCAATAAAAAAAGGACTTATAAAGCCTGTTGAACCCTTTGATAAACTCAGGATAGGCTGAAAAAAATTGTATCAAGAATAGAATTTTATCTTCAAAAACCTTTTTCTCGATACAAAATTCTTTCAGAATTCCACTCGAAATGACAGGTTTATTGATAAAATTAAAACGGGTTCATTAATTATAAAATAACATTATAACATGTAAACAAACATTATTTAATACCCTTCGAGCATTATTCGACAAGATTAATTTTTTGCTTATTACTATTTCTATTTCTATTAAACATAAATTATTTAGATATTGAATAGTGGTTAAAGTTGTAATTTTGGCTAAAATTATGGTTTTAAAACCACCGAAAGTTTTGGCACAATTTCGGTCTAATCATAAACTGATCACAGAGCTGAGAGAATAAGATTTCGATTCTTTTTCTATATTTTTTAAACGCATAAAATTGTGGTTTATACTCTTTTTGATTAGCTTTTTTAGGTGTTTCTTTACATTAACTTCTTTTTTGTCACTCCTCTACACAAACTTATATTGAATAATACTTAAACTACTCGATAATATCATGGAGAAAAAGTTACACTATTGAACAATTTTCTTATTTTTTTATAAAATTCTAAGCACGTGAACAACGAAGAAGAACAAACCAAAAATTTATAACTAACTTTGAGGTCTCAATTATGAGACCTTTTTATTTAAGAAAAATCAATGCAAAATATAAAATTAATCGTGACAGATATGGACGGAACTCTGTTACGTTCTAATCATTCGTTAAGTCCAGAATTCAATAAAATTTACGAAGAATTAAAAGAAAACAACATCACATTTGTACCTGCAAGTGGTCGTCAATATTATAGTATCATTTCTTATTTTGAAAATATAAAAGATGAATTGGCAATTATTGCTGAAAACGGAACCTATGTTACCTATAAAGGTGAAGAAATTTTTGTTGACGAATTGGATTGGTCTGTTGTAAAAGAAATCGTAGAAGAAGTGCGTAAAATAGAAGGCGCAAATATTGTTTTGGCAGGTAAAAATGCAGCTTATGTGGAATCGAAAGATGAAACTTTTTTAGAATATTTTAAAAATTATTATGACAAAAATATTTGGGTTGATGATTTAACTAAAATCGAAAATGAACAATTCATTAAAATTGCAGTAAATCATGCTGATGGAACAGAATTTAATGTATTTCCAAAATTAGTTGATTTTGAAAAATATGGATTAAAAGTTGTGGTTTCTGGAGAAGTATGGTTAGATGTAATGAACAAAAAATCGAACAAAGGAGTTGCATTACAAGCTTTGATGAATAAATTGGATATTTCTTCTGAAGAAATCATTGTTTTTGGGGATTTTATGAATGATTTGGAGATGTTACATTTGGCAAAATATAGTTTTGCAATGGAAAATGCGCATCCAAATGTAAAAGAAGTGGCAAATTTTAAAGCGCCTTCTAACGATGAAGATGGTGTAATTCAAGTTATTAAGCAATATTTACAACAATTAAAAACCGTAAACACTTAATAATCTGATAAATAACATCAATCATTTAACATTTCAAATCAGATTAAATTATTAATTTCGCACAAAACCTAAACAATCAATGTTAGCTATCAACAAACATCTAAAAAGCTTTCTTGCAATTGGAACTTTACTTTTTGTTTTTTCTTGTAAAAACGAAAATAATCCTATTCAAAATCAAACAACAACTTCTTCTGAACCAAAAGAAATTTTGCAGAATGATGTTGATTCTATTTATACGGTAAAAGTTGACTCTTCAGTTTTGAAATTAGATACTATTGCAAAAGAAGAAAGGAAAAATCCTATTGATTCGACAAAACAATATGTTTACCTAACTTTTGACGATGGTCCATATAAAGGAAGTAAAAATATCAATAAAATATTAACCGAAGAAAATGTAAAAGGAACGGTTTTCTTAGTTGGTTTTAATGCTTTTACGAAAGATTTGAAACAACATGTAGAAGATTATAAAGCCAATCCAAATATAGAAATTGCTAACCATACTTTTTCGCATGCGCGTAACAAATACAAAGCTTTTTACAGTGTTCCAGAAAATGTTTATGAAGATATTCGCAAAAATGAGGTGGTATTAGACATACATTCTCGTTGGATTCGTTTACCTGCACGTAATACATGGCGTTTGAACAAACGCAAAAAAGACGATCCAGTAAAAAATGCAATTCCAGCAGCTGATTTATTGGCTAAAAATCAATACTATATCTATGGCTGGGATTATGAATGGGAAAGAAGTGGAAAAAAATCTGCTACACATCAGCTTTCTTCGCCTGAAAAAATTTACGAAGGAATTGTACATCGTTTGGATCAAAATAAAACATTCGAAAAAAATCATTTGGTAATTTTAATGCACGATGATATGTTTAATGAAGATTATAATGCAGAAAAATTAAGACAATTAATTGTTTTATTGAAACGTAATCCGAAAATTGTTATTGAAGGAATTTCTGGATACCCTACCAGGATTAGCTAGATAAAATATTAAGATAAAAAAATCCACTTCAGATGAAGTGGATTTTTTTATTAAATAAACTCTATCGTTGTTTCTATTTCGTGACCTTTTTCTAACACTTTGTGTACAGGACAAGAATTTGCAACTTTCAATAATCTTGTTTGTTGTTTCTCATCAAAATCACCTTCTATAATGACATGACGTTGAAAAGTAATTGGCTCAGTTGTAATCATATCAAAATTGACATCTACCTCAACTTTTTTGTAAGCAAATTCTTTGTGATTCATATACATTTGCAATGTAATCGAAGTACAAGAAGCCAATGCAGCTCCCAATAATTCGCTTGGTTTTGCAGCTGTATCCAAACCTCCTTTATCTAAAGGTTCATCTACATTAAATTCGTGTTTCCCAGCTTTAATATTCGAAATATAATTTTTATCTGTCGAAGTTGATGTTACATTAATATCACTCATTATCAATTTATTTTTCGTTTTCTTTTATTTTAGATTTTTGTTGAGCTTGCGGAATCGGAACGTAATCGTCATCTCTAGGAACTTTAGGAAAACGATGATTAATCCAATTTTCCTTTGCCGTTTCAATCGTTTCTCTTGAAGAACTTACAAAATTCCAAAAGATAAAATGTTCTTCCGGTAATTCTTCTCCTCCAAAAATATAAACGGTAGAACCAGCCGTAATTTCGAACTCACACAAAGTAGCTTCTTTCGCAACTAATAATTGTTTTGTTCCGTATGTCTCTCCTCCATCTTTGATAGAACCTTCTAATACATACAAAGCAGATTCTCCATACAAATCTTTACCTAAAGAAACTTTGAAATCATTTTTAGCTTTAATCTCAATAAAATATAAAGGAGAATAAACAGGCACGCCAGAAGTATGTTCACCAAACTTACCAGCAATCAATCTATAATCAGCATTTTCGTCCGACCAATTTGGTAATTTATCTGCTTCAATATGAACAAAACTCGGCTCCATATTTTCTAATTCTTTTGGCAAAGCCACCCAAATTTGTAAACCATGTAATGTTTTTTCTGTTGTACGTAGATATTCTGGAGTTCGCTCAGAATGCACAACACCTTTACCAGCAGTCATCCAATTCACAGCTCCAGGCTGAATTTCTAATTCAGTTCCTAAACTATCGCGATGCATAATCGCTCCTTCAAATAAATAAGTCAAAGTTGATAAACCAATATGTGGGTGCGGTCCTACATCAAGATTTTGATAATCTTTCATTTTTGTTGGTCCCATATGATCGATAAATACAAATGGTCCGACATGTCTTTTTTGACGAAATGGTAATAATCTACCAACCAAAAAATTTCCTATATCAGCAGCTTTTTCTTCTAAAATTAATCCAACGTTAGACATAATTAGTTTAGTTTTTTAATTGATGTAAAATTAGTTTTAACTATTAATTTAAAACTTGATTTAAGTTAATAAATAAAAAAAGGCTAACCAAAAGGTTAGCCAATTATAACTTAATCTTAACGATTTCTAGTAATCGTAACTATTTTGTGTTTCTCCTCCAAAATTCCAAGCAATACCGAAACGTAATGTGTTTTCTAAAGCATTGTTTGTATCTGACATTGGAATTAAGTAAGAAGCATTAAAAGCAAACGCATTGTATTTTAGCCCTAAACCTAATGTCAAATGTTGACGATCACCTTTCATTGGACTTTCGTGAAAATAACCGGCACGGATAAACAAAGCATCATTATAAGAGTACTCTGCACCAACAGAATACATAATTTCTTTTAACTCCTCTTTTCCTCCCCCTGGAGCATCTCCAAATGAACTGAAAATTCCAGACATTACACCTTTATTAGGTATATAACGATTCGTTACATTCCCTTCTTCATCATATTCATATTGAGGTGTAGGAACTAACAATTTAGAAAATTCTGTTGTAATACCAACTTTATTGTAATCATCAAATTTGAAATCATATCCAACACCTAAACGTAATGTTGTTGGTAAATATGATGCATTATCTTCTGAGTTTGAATAATCTAATTTTGGACCAATATTAGAGATTTGGAAACCTCCACGTAATTTTCCTTCAAAATTATTTGTATTCATTGTTTCTGATTGATAATATCCAGCAATATCTACAGCAAAAGTGTTTGCTGGTTGAACTGTACCATCACTTACTCCATTGAATAAATCTGAACGAATGAAACGACCTGTCACCGCCATCGAGTAATTATCTGTTAAACGTAAACCATATGATAAATCGATTGAGAATTCATTTGGTTTGGCTACTCCGTCATTAATTATATCGCTTCCATCAATACCGCCTGCTCCAAGTCTATTTAACTGAATTTCGCCCATATTGAAATAATAGATACTTGCTCCTAATGTACTACGTTCATCTTGACCTAAAAACGTATAATAAGTAGCATTCAATAAAAATACATCATTCACCAAAGATCCCATATAAGGTGTATATGAAAAGGCTACACCTGAATAATCAGGAGCAAAAGAATACTTTGCCGCATTCCAAAATTGAGAATAATTATCCGCAGAAGTTGCAACTCCTTGATCTCCCAAACCACCTGCACGTGCATCTGGAGAAATTCTTAAAAATGGAGCTCCTGTCATTATCGGATTATTAACTTCATCTTTATTTTGAGCAAAAGTAAATCCTGATGCTAAAATCAATAAACTTGCTGTAATTTTTTTCATTCGTTATATTATTGATTATATTTTTTCTTTTTGTTTATTATTTTAATATGACAAGTTTTTCAACTGCGGTGGCTGATCCTTTACAAACCGTATCATCAACACCTTTCACATTGACCTTGTAAATATAAACACCTTTTCCTATTTTATCGCCAAAATCATCCAAACCATCCCATTCTATCGCATATTTACCTGTTCGATATCCTTCTCTAAAAGGTTCTGCTGAAACAGTTTTACGAATCGTTTTGACTAATTTTCCTGAAATTGTAAATATCTGAACCATTACATCTAACTCAGAATCACAATTATGTTCAAAATGGAAAAACGTATTCTTTGTAAATGGATTTGGCCAGTTTAACAATTTATCAATATGTAATTGTCCTGTTCCATTTTCCATTACTACAAAGTCTAACGTTACAGTATTCGAATTATTGTTGATATCCCAAAATTTTAAATTCACAGTATGTTGACCAAGTTCAAGATTTTTCAATTGATACATTACTTGTCCTTTCTGATAATCTTCAAAATTCTTATTGATACATGGGTTTGCATCACCTCCATCATAATATTCATTCAACACATAAGCATCTTGCACTTTTCCATCAAGCGTTGCAACAATATCGTGTCCAATACTCGATCCAGTTGCATTAATACCTGAATTATCAGTTAAACAACCAACCAAATAAGGCGAACGATCTGTAATTCCTCCATTCGCAAAATGAAGGTTATTCATATATAATTTTCCTTGCGGACGTTCATCATCATTCAATCCTTCTTCGTTAATTCCTTCAATCGTAATTGTTTTTAAAGTCGATGCGTCTTTACCATCTTTCTCATCCCAAGCATAAAATTTTATTTTACGATTTCCTAATTCATAATTAATATCTTTCGGAACATAAAATTGAATCGTAAATTCACCTTTTTCTACTTTTCCTATTCCTTTATAAATTGTTTTATTTTCTGTTTCGAAAGTTTTTCCAGCCCAATCAGACTCCGATAAAATGGTTTTCGTTTCAGGTTTTTCATACAAACTAATCGCAATTTTCCCATTGAAACTATTATCAATTGAAGTATTAGATAATTGATTTACTTTACCTGTAATCGTTATAAAATCTAATGCTTGCATTTTACCACCAGCAAGGGCATCTACATCTTTTTTATTTTTGATGCTTAATATTTCAATATCTTGTTGTGGACGATGAATTACTAACATCGGATCTCCAAGAATACTTACACTTTTGTTATTTTGATGTTTTGGAGAATAATTTAATTTTGCTTCATTAAGCGCTTTACCAATTGTTTGATTTTCTATTCCAACTTTCTTGAAAAACTGTTCGATCAAAAAATTATTCATCGAATCTCCGTAACCTGTTCCAATTGGACGATTGGTTGTTATCATAGACAAGGCTCCTCCATTTGCGTTTTTCAACATAGCTTCTCCGGCAGAATTATATTGCGGTAAATCCCAAATTGTAAAATCACAAGTCACAGTTGTTACGATAGGTAAACGTGAATAAGCTGCATTAAAATTGGATAAATTTGTTAATTCTTCTGCTGTAATAATTCGCTCTTGTGCCCAACTACGAGGACCTCCATGACCGTAATACATCAAGAAGTTTGAACCTAACTCGATTCCATTCAAAATTGCTTGATTTACGGTTGGATATCTAACTCCGGCAGAAGTACTTTCAGGTTGATGAGCTCCCGAATATATTTTATTAATCGTATAAATTTGATTCTCAGGTTTAGAAAATTCAGTATCAATTTTGGCATTTAAGCCTGGAGTATTTACATTATTATCATTATCAGTAACTGCAACAATTTTTGTTCGCCAATCGCCATAGGAAGTCCCTTTTCCTTGAACTTTATCGTAATATGAAACTATTTTATCAACCAAAATCTTTGCCTCAGTAGAATTAGAAGCAGAAATTCGTCCTACAGCTATTTCAAACCAATTGGCATCGTAACTATAAATTCCGTCTACGCTATTCGATAACATTTTTACATTATCATTTAACATTGCAAAATAATCATCCGTTGCAATCGCACCATCAATATCAAGAGAAGGTTCGTCTGTAAAAGTTGGAAGATAATTTGTAAAATCCTTTACTCTATTTTTTGGATCATAGGTTGTTGCTCCAAACAAAACACCATATTCTAAATTTGGACTTGATCTATCTTTTAAGAATTTAAAGAAATCACGAATCGCAATAGGATCTTGACTTCCAGAAGAAAAATCGTTGTAAACTTGTTCCGTTGTTACAACTGCAACATTTATCTTATCATGTTCTTTTCTAAAATTCGCCAAGCGAGTAGCTTGATCCAAATATTTTGGATGCGTGACAATTATATAATTAATATCGGTTAAACTACGAATATCTTGATTTGCTACTTTCCCTACATATTTTGCATCTGTAAAAGCATTTTCATCCTTGAATGCGACAAACTGATTCAGATGATTTGTGCTAAACTTATACAAATTACTTTGCGGAACAATTGAAGAAATTAAATGAATATCAGAAACATTCCAAACAGAAACATTTGCAGCATTATTCAATGAAAAAGCATTCACACTTCCATTATTAATATCTTCTAAAAACTGAAAAGTGAATTGCTCATTGCTATATGTTAAACCATCTTTGAAACGCAATTGTAAATAATCCAAATAAGCTAATCCAGAAGGATTGGTTCCGCTAGAAGAAACCGCAATATCGATAGAATTTGAACCTAATGAAACTGTTTTATCTTGAATATTTCTATCAAATAAAGAGTTTCCTAAAGAATGAGTAAAAGTTTGTCCATTTAAATTAACGCTATATGATGTATTGTTTGCATTTTTTCCAACCACCGCATAACGCAAATATGCTTCTCCACCATTTACAGCATTCGCTTTGAACGATTTCTTGAAACCTCCATTTAAACCAATATTTTCTCCAACCCAAATTTGCCCAAGACCATTTAAGTTAATCGAATCTTTTTCATGAAATTGTAAATTATCAAAAGTAGAAAAAGTTTTTATAGGACTTGCTGTAAGCGCCTGTTCTCCTACTCTTTTGCCATCTTCTCCATTAAAACTGATAAAATAATAAGCAAAATCATCATACAAATTATAGCGAACTTTTGCATCTTTCAACGTTGTCGTATTATTTCTGTACCACTGATGCGGACCTTTCGCATAAAACAACGCGTAATCATTACTATCAAAACTTCCATCTTCACCTCCAACAAATTTTATTGGAATTTCATTCAAAGCTCCAGTTCTATCTTCCGTTAAATTCTCCATCAAACGCCCTTCTCCATTTCCATAGATTTTTAGCGATTTTGGGTTAAAATTGGTCGGAATTCCATTTT
The DNA here is from genome assembly GCF_030324375.1 of Empedobacter sp. R132-2. NCBI lineage: Bacteria > Pseudomonadati > Bacteroidota > Flavobacteriia > Flavobacteriales > Weeksellaceae > Empedobacter > Empedobacter sp. R132-2. The sequence continues at coordinate 56,334 of NZ_JACAGG010000017.1, read as the reverse complement.
TAGTAAAGAAACTTTTATCTAATTTAAAAACTCCATCTTTCGAGACTTTTATTTTGTACCAATCTCCCGTTTTCAAAACACTTGTAGTCGAATTATCAATTAATTTTCGAGAAGATATTTTTCGAGATTGCGCTGATTTCGGAACAATTGAAAAAGATTCTATTTTTAAAATTTTATTATTTTGTTTGACAAATGGCACAACTTTAACAATTAATTTTTGCTGACCATTTTTATCGATAATATTGTATGAAGAAAAATTAATTTTATCTGTAATCGAAAAGGTGTTCAAATCAGCCAATTCGTTCTGTACTTCTTTAAATTGCACATTTGACAATTCAACTTCTTGATTTGTAGAATTTAACTCAACGACAAATTCTGGAAGAAAATATCCTCCAACAAAATAATTGTCTTTATTCGAGAAAAACGGCACATTTACCGTATTTCCATTCGTTAAAGAAATTGTTTGATTATTCTCCCAATTTATTTTGTAATTTTGACTAAACAATTGAGGAAATTGAAGCAAGGTTGCAACTAAAATAAAATATTTCTTCATGTCTGAATAACGCTATTTTGACAAATATATTTTCAATCGTAAAATAAAAAAATAATTCTTACGTTTGATACAAGAAATAAAGCATTTTTTCGTTGTAAGATTAATGTCAAATGCTTTTATTTGCATTAAATTTAATTTTCGAAAACCAGAAATATTCTATGAAAATGAATAAAGGACGTATTTTTTCTCTTGCTCTTGCAGCTGTTACTATGAGTGTATTCATGGGTTGTGCAAGCAGTTCAGGAAAGAAAAAAGGAGGTGGAACAAAAAATTTCACAAGTCGTACAGGATGGAAACCAAACGATAGTAAAGGTTGGTTTTTTTCAGGTAAAAAGAAAGAAAACATCAAAGCTTGGCCTGGAATGGTTTTCATCGAAGGTGGATCTTTTACGATGGGAATTACGAAAGATGACGTGTTACACGATTGGAATAATTCTCCTGTTCGTATGCAAGTGAAATCTTTCTTTATTGGTGAAACTGAGGTTACAAACTACGAATATAGAGAATATTTAACTTGGTTAAAAGTTGTTTTCCCACCAGAAGACACACAATACAGGGATATTTATAATGGAGCATTACCAGATGAAACGGTTTTCAATAATCAATTATCTCGTGATGACTTCTCTACAGAAAATTATTTATTTTCACCAGAATTCAGCTATTATCCAGTAGTTGGTATTTCTTGGTTACAAGCTGTTAACTATTGTGATTGGTTAACAGACCGCGCAAACGAAAAAGCCTTGATGAACAAAGGAATCTTATCAAAAGATTACTATGCTAATGAAGAATATAATTACGGAAATAAGACATTTAGTGCTGAGCAATATAAGTTAGGTGATACAAATGTAAACGAAGCGATTGATTCGACGAAAATTATGAGAACGAATCAAATCAAAACACAAAATACCCGTATCTTAAAAGCGAATCGCGCTACTAGTTCTTTAGAAGTGCAACCTTTCCGTTTACCTACAGAAGCTGAGTGGGAATACGCAGCATTAGCTTTACCTGGAAATCGTGAATACAACGAATACAAAGGAAAAGATGTTGCTCAAAACAACTTAAGAGTTACAAAAGGTGCTCAAAGAGGACAATATTTAGACAACTTCAAACAAGGACGTGGAGATTACTCTGGAATTGGTGGATTTGGTAACGATGGTTCTGCAATTACAAGTGATGTTCGTAAATATCCTTCAAATGATTTTGGTCTTTACGGAATGTTAGGAAATGTTGCTGAATGGGTTTCTGATGTTTATCGTCCAATTATTGATGAAGAAGCAAACGATTTCAACTACTACCGTGGAAATATTTTAAAAACAAAAATTGACAATGGCGCAGGTGGTTTTGAAAAATATGACGAAACAAATGTTGAATATGATACATTAGACAACGGACGTTTAGTTTATAGAGGATTACCAGGCGCTTACAAAAAACAAATAGAATACGATTTAACAAATTATCGTGATGGTGACCCTAATTCTTCTTTATCACCACGTATAGAGGAAGGTAAATCTGCTGATCAAGCAACAGAAGACATGTACAACGCTCCTCAACGTAAATTTAGAGTAGATGAAAAAGGTCGAGTAATCTTAGAAAAAGATTCTTCTAAACGTACTTCTGACATCTCTGATGAAACACGTGTTGTAAAAGGTGGTTCTTGGAAAGACCCTATTTACTGGATAGATCCAGGACAAAGACGTTACTTACACCAAGCAAGTGCAACAAACTGGATTGGTTTCCGTGTGGCACAAGAATACTCTGGTAGTTTCGAATCAAAACGTAAACGTAGAGGATAAAAATCTTTCTTAATAAAAAAAAACTCGGTACTATAGTATCGAGTTTTTATTTGTTAATTAAATTCTTTCTGTTCTCAAGATTGGATCAATGACCAATACACAAATTCTTTGTATTCAAAAATCTTTTCAAAACCAAGCTTTTTCAATAAATTAATCGATTTGACATTATCTGAAAAAGATTTGGCTGTTATTTCTTTTACTATTTCTTGAGAAAATGCCCATTTTATAAGACCTCTACACGCCTCTTCTGCAAATCCTTTTCTTCTTTCTTTACGGATGATTCCATAACCAATGTCTACACTTTGTTCCTCCGCATTATACCCTTTAAATCCTACATCACCTATTATTTCTTTCGTATCCTTTCTTATAATCATCCAGGATTCGAAGCCTGTCACGTAATTATGAATTAATAATTTCTGAATAATTTTAGGCACTGTATCCATCATATCTTTATCCGGCCAGTCTTTGCTTTTTACAAAACCTTTGTCATACAACATATTAAAATCATTATACAGCATATTTTCACAAATATCAATCGTAAAAGGAACAAGAATCAATCGTTCAGTTTCTAATTCGTTAATGGTAATTTCTTTTATTTTCATACTTTTATCAAAGTCCTAGAGATATTTTTTTAATATAATAAATAAAATAGAGAAACTTGTGCTACCAAGATTAATCTCATCTAATTTATTTGCAATTATCGTAAATTACTTCGTTAAATGTCAAAAATAGAATCATAAAATTTTATATTTGTACGAAATAAAAAGAATAATTTCTTTCTATTTTTTTTAAAACAGAATCTCATCTATTTTATTTAGATAACATGAATACAACAGAAATATTCGAAAAATTTCTTAAATCGAAAATCGTTACGACTGATACACGCAACATCTCACAAAATTGTATCTTTTTTGCTTTAAAAGGAGCTAATTTCAACGGAAATACTTTCGCTCAAAAAGCAATCAATCAAGGAGCTGCAATGGCAATTGTTGACGAAAAAGAATTTGAAAATACATCTCAAAATATTTTTTTGGTTAGTGATGCTTTAGAAGCTCTACAAGATTTAGCGAAAACTTATCGTAATTATCTTAAAATACCATTTATTGGATTGACTGGTTCCAATGGTAAAACAACGACAAAAGAATTGATTTCAGCTGTTTTAAAAGAGAAATTCAAAACGCATTATACTTTCGGAAATCTGAATAATCACATCGGAGTTCCTTTGACAATTCTTTCTATTCCAGAAAACACAGAAATTGCCGTGATAGAAATGGGTGCTAATCATCAAAAAGAAATCGAGTTATTAGCTTCAATTTCTCAACCAGATTATGGGTATATCACCAATTTTGGTAAAGCACATTTAGAAGGTTTCAGAGGAATTGAAGGTGTGATTAAAGGAAAATCTGAATTGTATGATTTTTTGAGAGCAAATAACAGAACTGCTTTTGTCAATTTTAATGATCCAATTCAAGTTGAAAAAACTGAAGATATTAATCGAATTACATTTTCTGATCAACATAATGCAGATGTTCAAATCGAATTGATAGAAAATGAAACTGAATATTTGGCGGTTAAATACCAAGATTTAAAAATTCAATCTCATTTAACAGGAAACTATAATTTTAGCAATATTTCGTGTGCAATTGCAATTGGACAACATTTCGGGATTAATGCTAAAACTATTCAACAAGGAATCGAAAATTATTTTCCATCAAATAATCGTTCACAAATTATCAATAAAGAAAATTACAAAATTGTGATGGATGCTTACAACGCAAACCCAAGTAGTATGGAAGCTTCGTTAAATAATTTTGCAAAATTTGAAGGTTCTAAAACAGTTATTATTGGTGATATGTTCGAGCTTGGAGAAGAATCAAAATCTGAGCATCAACGTATTTTAGATTTAGCTGAAAGTTTAGATTTTGATCAAATTTTTATTCTAGGACATAATTTTGGTGAAACAATTACGAATAATCCAAAAGTACAAAAATTTGAAAACCGTGTTGCCTTTGAAGAATGTTTGAAAGAAAATCCAATCAAAACTCAAAATATTTTGATAAAAGGTTCTCATGGGATGAGACTTGATTTGTTAGAAAACATTTAAAATCAACACCCTGATTATCTGATGAATAAATCAATATTCTTTTTTATAATTACTCTTTTCTGTTATCATTCTCTTCAAGCTCAATCTGTAATTGAATGGAAAAAAGATATGAAGCTTAATTACAAAAACTTCAAAAAGAAACCTATTCAAACAAAGGTTCCTCAAGGATTTTTAGATTCAAAATTAGGTTGGCAAATTGCAGAATCTACAGGAGAACTTCCTGAACTTTGGGTTACCAATAAATTTGATGAAAGTAATTCGTGGCTATCTATGCAACATACAGAAATTTTAAAAGAAATGCAGTTGCAATTTGACTTGTCTGAATTATATGCACGAAAAATTAGAAAAGATTTTAAAGATTTACAAGCCAAAAAAGTCATGAATAAAGATTCTTATCGAGCAAAATTTTTGTTAGGTTCTAAGAATTTTCAGAAAAAATTGAAATCGATAGCTGGAGTTTCTTTAAATCAACCTGACTTATACAAATTATTAAATAAACAAATTCAAGATTCATTGGTGATTTATCAAAATTACAGTAAATAATTTAACAATTAGTAAACTTTAAATTTCATAAATTTATACAAAGTACAAGCTGTGGAAATCACAGCTTTTTTTAGCTAAATTGTTTATGAAAAAAATTTTATGTTCTTTATCTATATTTACAGTAAGTGTTTTAGCGTCAGCGCAAGCACCAAGTAACTATTACGACACTGCAACTGGTAGCAGCTTTACCTTAAAAACACAGCTATATGAAATAATAAAAAACCATACAGATTTAACATATGGCGGATTATGGACACTTTATAATAGAACAGATTCTGATAATGGTTTTTTAGATAAATATGATGAAAAAGATAATTCTATTTATGATATTTATTCAGAGATACCGAAAAAAATTGATCCTTATAATTTTATAAAATCTTCAGATCAATGTGGCAGTTCTGGTTATAAAAATGAAGGAGACTGCTACAACAGAGAGCATATTATTCCTCAAAGTGTTTTTAATAAAAACTCTCCTATGGTTGCAGATGCATTCCATATCTGGCCAACTGATGGTTATGTTAATAATAAAAGAGATAATTTTCCTTATGGAGTTGTTGAAAGTGCAACATACACTTCTTTAAATGGCTCTAAATTAGGAAGTAATAAAAACTCTGGATACTCTGCGGGATTTTCTGGAACAGTTTTCGAACCAATTGATGAGTTTAAAGGTGATATAGCTCGTGCTTATTTTTATTTTGCTACTCGTTATCAAGAAAATGGTATTCAGAGTTGGTCTTATGCTATGTTTAATAAAACAAAAGATAAAGTTTTTACAGACACTTTCTTGAAAATATTAATGACTTGGCATTTAAATGATCCTGTTTCTGATCGTGAAAAAGATATTAATAATTTAGTCTACAGATACCAAAAAAACAGAAACCCATTTATTGATCATCCTGAATATGCAGAAAAAATTTGGGGTTCAAATTTAGGAACTGGAGATTTCGAATATCAAAAGCGTGATGATGTTTCAGTTTACAATGTAACAAATCGTTCGATTAAAGTTAAACTTGAAAATAATTCGAAATCAATTCAGAAAGTTTCTGTTTTTAATTTCAATGGACAATTAATTAATGAAGTTTCAAATTCGTCAAATCAAAAAGAAGTTGAAGTTAATTTCAAAAACCCAGGTATTTATATCATCAAAGTTGTTGGAAAACAAATGGAAATCAACAAAAGAGTTGTAATAAAATAATCATTAATCAAACCATCATAAAAAAATCCTTCGCTCATACAAGTGAAGGATTTTTTAATTTAGTAAATGGAAAAAATTATTAGTCATTATTGATATTTTTCTTAAAAAATGTGCTTCCATAAAGAAACATGATTAATAAAAAAGGGATACCAAGCGTGACTGATAATAAAATAAATGTTTTTAACATACTAATAAAAAATATTTTAGTTTCTAATACTTTTATCAATTTACAATTAATAATTTTATATTATTCATAATAAAACATCTTTTTTTATTTATTAACACTATTTTTATCAACTTGATAATTAAAAGCTTTTCATTAATATAAATTCATAAAAAAAGTCGCTTAAAATTAAGCGACTCATATATAGAAAATTCTATTCAATTTATTGATTTCCTTTAGCGTAATCAGCTAAGAATTGTGCTAATCCAGAATCTGTTAATGGGTGTTTTAACAATCCTAAGATTGATGATAAAGGTCCTGTCATAACATCAGCACCAATTTTTGCACAATTAACAATATGCATTGTATTACGAACTGAAGCAGCTAAAATTTGAGTTTCGTACAAATAGTTATCATAAACCAAACGAATTTCTTCGATTAAGTTTAAACCATCTGTCGAAATATCGTCTAAACGTCCGATAAATGGAGAAACGTAAGTTGCACCAGCTTTTGCAGCTAATAATGCTTGTCCTACAGAGAAAACTAAAGTTACGTTAGTTCTAATTCCTTTTGTAGAAAAGTATTTACACGCTTTTACACCATCTTTCGTCATAGGAATTTTAACTACGATTTGAGGATTTAAAGCTGCTAAAGCTTCTCCTTCTTTTACCATTCCTTCGAAATCAGTAGAAATTACCTCAGCAGAAACATCTCCGTCAACTAATTCGCAAATTGCTTTATAGTGATTCAAAATATTTTCTTGACCTGTAATTCCTTCTTTTGCCATTAAAGATGGATTTGTTGTTACACCATCTAAAACTCCTAAATCTTGGGCTTCTTTAATGTCAGCTAAGTTAGCTGTATCGATAAAAAATTTCATTGTTTGTTTGTATTTCGTTCAGGCAAAATTAAGGATTAAATTATAGAAAACCATTTAATCTTAAAGATTCGATCAAAAATATTTTAAACCGCTGTATATCCACCATCAACAAGGTAATAACCTCCTGTCATAAAGGATGCTTTGTCCGAACTTAAGAATAAAACTAATTCTGCAACTTCTTCTGGCTGCCCCAAACGACCCATTGGATGTTTTGTAACAAGCAATTCTAAATGATCTGCACTCAAATTATTCGATAATAAAGGCGTCATAATATAACCTGGCCCAACTGCATTACATCTTATATTTTTTGGTCCATATTCTGCACCAATATTTTTCGTCAAACCTACAACTCCATGCTTTGCAGAAGTATAAGCCGAACTCATTGGCGCAGCAACAGTCCCATGAATAGAAGCCATATTAACAATAGAACCTCCTCCATTTTTTTCCATTGCTTGCAATTGATATTTACATCCGTAAAAAACACCATTAAAATTAATATCTATTACTTTTTTCCAACCATCTAACGGATAATTTTCTGTCATCTCAGCAGGACCTCCAATTCCAGCATTGTTACAAGCAATATCAAGTTTTCCATAAACTTCAAGTGTTTTATTTACTAACGCTTCATTATCTTCTGGCAATGAAGTATCCGCTTTAAAAAATATCGCTTCTCCTCCATTCTTTTTGATGATTTCCACCACTTCATTTCCGCCTTCTTCATTAATATCCGAAACGACAACTTTTGCTCCTTCTTTGGCATATAATTCAGCAACAGCTTTTCCAATTCCAGAACTAGCACCAGTTACAATCGCAACTTTATCTTTTAAACTTGACATAATTTTATGATTTTAATTTAAATAAAGTTAATCATTTATAATCAGATCTATAAATCATTTCTTACAAATAATATTATTTTAAATGATTCAATTTTATTAACTAGTTTGGAATGAAAAATTCAGCATAACAAATATATTTAGGTTAAAACAATTCTATTTTTTTATATTTGATACAAATAACTTTTTAAATGAAAAATTTAATAGCTGCTATACTTTTATGTAGTTTTTCTACGATAAATGCACAAGAAACAAGTGATTATAAGTACATCAATATTCCTGAAAAATTTTCTAGTTTTGATAAAGATGAATATCAATTAAATAATCGATTAAGATATATTTTGACGCAGAAAAAATACGAAGTTTTACCTTCTGATAAATCTGCTTGGCCACAAGAAGTTGTGCAAAATCCTTGTTTAGCTTTGAATGCGGATATTTTAAAAGTTAAAAGTTTTTTGAATAATAAATTAGAGGTAAGTTTTACAGATTGTTCTAATAAAAATATTGAAAAATTTGAAGGAACTTCTAAGATTAAAGAATATGACAAAGGTTACCAAGAAGCAATAAAATTAGCTTTAAATCCTTTGAAATCTCAAAATGCAAAGGCCTCCGTTCCAATGGTGAAATTAGAAAAACCCCAAACAGAAACAACAGCTGCATATATGCCAGAACCAAAAGGAAATCAGGTCACTGCTACGAATTTATTGACAGATGGAACAACTACTTATCAAAAAATTGAACTACAAAATGGTGGTTTTATGTTGATGTCCGAAAATGGAAATCAAGTTGTTGCAAAATTTGAACCGACCCTAAAAAATGGAATTTACAGAGTAATTGTTACAAAAGGAAATTCGAATTATTTTTCGGTAGGATACATCAGTGGAAATACGATTTCCTATGAGGTTTCTGAAAATAATAGTTGGAAAGAAGTTAAATTATCGGCTAAATAATCTTGCTATGAAAATTATATTATCAAGTTTATTTCTTATTGCTTTATCGTCATTACAAGCACAAAATGTAGCTGATTACAAATATGTTATCATTCCTCAACTATTTAAAGATTTCGTAAAAGAAGATTATCAATTGAATACAGGATTGAAAACTGCTTTGAGAAAAAAAGAATATGAAATAGTAAATGAAAATTCTATTCCGTTAGATGTGCAAATCAATCCTTGTTTAGCTACAAAAGCAAATATTGAAAATACTTCTGTTGCTTTTAAAAATAAATTAAAAGTAACGTTTACAGACTGTAATAATAATGTGATTTCAACTTATGAAGGTTCGTCAAAGGAAAAAGATTTTACAAAAGGTTATCAAGAAGCCTTAACATTTGCTATGAATCAGGTTGGAAAACAAAATGCGAAAGATTTACCTATAACTAAAACAGAAAATACAACAACTACAACCGTTAAAGAAACAACGAATAAAGTCGTTACGCAAGTGTCAAATAAAACTGTAGAAAACAAAAACGTCTACAAATCAAACGGAAAAAATTACACTACAGCAAGTACAAATAACAACGAATTTGTCTTAATAGATCAAGAAAATTCACAAGTTATTGCACAATTTTATCCAGCTGCTCAACAAAATATTTTCCATGTGACAGTGATTTCTCAAAACGGAAATTACCAAACAATTGGCTATTTGAACGAAAATAATATCATCATCGAATATAAAACAGGTGATAAATCTTGGTCAACTACAACTTATTCAAAGTAAGTTTTTATAGTACATTTGCACCTTAAATTTTAGAAAATGCAAGCACCTATTGCGAAAAAAATAGAACAAAAATTAGAAAAACACGGAGATATCCGCATCGATAATTATTATTGGTTGAATGATCGTGAAAACTCTGAAGTTATCAATTATTTGAACCAAGAAAACGAATACACAAAAGCTATTCTACAACCAACAGAAGCTTTACAAACCAAACTTTTTGAGGAAATGAAAGCGCGAATCAAAGAAGATGATTCGTCTGTTCCGTACAAATTGAATGGTTATTGGTATTTGACGGAATATCAAAAAGGAAAAGAATATCCAATTCACAAACGTCGAAAAGATAGTTTAGAGAATCCAGATGAAATTCTTTTTGATGTCAACACAATGGCTGAAGGTCATTCGTACTATCAATTGGGTGGAATTTCGATGGCACCAAATAATCAATTGGTTTCCTTTGGGGTTGACAATGTTTCGCGAAGAATTTATACGATTCAAATCAAAGATTTAACAACTGGAGAAATTCTTTCTGATAAAATAGAGAATACAACTGGAGGTTCTGTTTGGGCCGCTGATAATAAAACCTTGTTTTATACAAGAAAAGATGAAACATTGCGTGCTTATCAAATTTGGAAACACAAATTAGGTACAAAACAAGAAGATGATATTTTAGTTTTTGAAGAAGTAGATGATACGTTCAATGCGTTTGTTTACAAATCAAAATCAAGAGATTACATCATTATTGGATCTTCAAGTACTGTTTCTGACGAGTTTAGATATATTCCTTCTAATCAACCAGATGCTGAGTTTAAAATCTTTCAAAAAAGAGAACGTGATTTAGAATATTCAATCGAACATTTTGGTGATTCATTTTATATTCAAACCAATAAAGATGATGCTTTTAACTTCAAATTAATGAAAACTTCTGTCGAAAAAACAGAACAAGAAAATTGGATTGATGTAATTCCTCATCGCGAAGAAACATTGATTGAAGGTTTCGAAATTTTCAAGAATTATTTGGTTATCGAAGAGCGCACAAATGGTTTATTGCAGATGAATATCAAAGCATGGGATAATTCAACTGATTATTATTTGCCATTTAACGAAGAAACCTATACAGCAAATGTTGGCACAAATCCAGATTTTGATACTGACATTTTGCGTTACGGATATACATCGTTGACAACTCCTTCTTCTGTGATTGATTTTAACATGAATGATAAAACATTCGAAATCAAAAAAGAGCAAGTTGTTATAGGTGATTTTGATAAAGAAAATTATATTTCTGAACGTATTTGGGCAGAAGCTCGCGATGGAGAAATGGTTCCAATCTCATTAGTTCGTCGAAAAGATACACCTCTTTCTGCCGAAACCCCTCTTCTACTTTACGCCTATGGTTCATATGGTTACACGATCGAGCCTTATTTTAGTTCGGTTCGATTAAGTCTTTTGGATAGAGGTTTTATCTATGCGATTGCGCATATTCGTGGTGGTCAATATCTTGGTCGCGAATGGTATGAAGATGGAAAAATGTTAGAAAAGAAAAATACATTTTTTGATTATATTGATGCAGCAAAATATTTGATTCAACAAAATTATACTTCATCAAAACACTTGTACGCGATGGGTGGTTCTGCTGGTGGATTGTTGATGGGAACTGTGATTAATTACGAGCCAACATTATTCAATGGGGTAATTGCGCAAGTTCCTTTTGTGGATGTTGTGACAACAATGTTAGACGATTCTATTCCATTGACAACAGGGGAATATGATGAATGGGGAAATCCGAACGAAAAAGAATATTACGATTACATGAAATCGTATTCGCCATACGATAACGTGGAAGCAAAAGCTTATCCAAACCTTTATGTTTCGACAGGTTTGCACGATTCTCAAGTACAATATTGGGAACCTGCAAAATGGGTAGCGAAATTAAGAGATTTAAAAACAGATAATAACATTCTACTTTTAGATACAAATATGGATACAGGACACGGTGGTGCTTCTGGCCGATTTGAATCGTTGAAAGAAGATGCAAAAGAAGATGCTTTCTTATTTATGTTAGAAGGGATTACAGAATAAATTTCAATACAAAAAGTCAACAAATTTGTTGGCTTTTTGTATTTTTTAATGAATGAAATTCCACTTTTTGTAAAATATAGAAAAGGTATAATCGATTAATTCTTCTAATAAATCACAGATTTTACCTAAATTTACAACAAAGCTTTGTAATTTGACACCAAAAGAAATTCTTTTTAAGTATTGGAATTATCCTTCTTTCAAAACGCCGCAAGAGGAAATCATCGCAAGTGTTTTGGAAGGGAAAGATACATTAGCAATTTTGCCGACTGGTGGCGGAAAATCTATCTGTTATCAAGTTCCTGCGATTATTTTTGATGGATTAACATTGGTCATTTCGCCGCTTATTGCGTTGATGAAAGATCAAGTTCAGAATTTACAATCCAAAGGAATTTCTACGGCATATATTACCAATGAAATTGACCAAAATACGATTGGAAAAATTTTGGACGATTGTCAAAACAATAAAATCAAATTATTATATGTTTCGCCAGAGCGTTTGCAAAGTAGAATTTTTGTCGAGCGATTGAAACAAATCAATATTAGTTTGCTAGCTGTTGACGAAGCACATTGCGTTTCTGAATGGGGACATGATTTTCGACCTGCATATCATCGAATTTCAAGATTAAAAACTATTCTTCCTAAAGTTCCAATCTTAGCTTTGACTGCAACAGCGACAGAGAAAATTCAGCAAGAAATTGTTGAAAAATTAGAGCTAAATAATCCTGAAGTTTTCAAATCTTCTTTAAAAAGAGAAAACCTTTCGTACAATGTTTTCCTTTCTGCTGACAAGAAAAATGATTTGATTTATTATTTAAAAAAATATCCTGGTTCGAGTATTATTTTTGTTCGAAATCGAAAATTAACCTACGAGATTGCAAGTTTTTTAAGTCAAAATGGATTTGATGCCGATTTTTTTCACGCCAAATTAACCAAAGACGAAAAAGAGCAAAAACAGCAAGATTGGATGTTAAGTAATTCGCGAATTATGGTTTCGACAAATGCGTTTGGAATGGGAATAGACAAACCAAATGTTCGTACCGTTTTTCATATCGATTTGCCACAAGGAATAGAAGCGTATTACCAAGAAGTTGGGCGCGCTGGACGTGATGAACAGGAATCGTATGGAATTTATTTGTACAATCCTGATGATCGAATTCAAGCAGAAAATATTTTCAAAGCGAATTTACCTTCGCAACAAGATTTTATCAAAATTGGGAATTGTTTGTTTAGTCAATTGCAATTAGCGGAAGGCGAATTAACGGAAATGAATTATCAATTGGATCTTCCAAAATTTGCCGAAAAATTTGGTTTAAATCTTAAAATGGTTCTTCAATTTTTAGAGTTTTTAAATACGAAAGAAATCATTCAGCAAAAAAATTATTCACAAAATAGTAGCATTCAAATTTTGGCGTCACCACATTCAATTAATTTGAATGAAAACCGAATTTTTGATTATTTACAACGTCATTACCCTGGAATTTACACTTATAATAGAGAAATTTCGGAAAGTAAAATGGCGTTTGAATTGCATATGAGTATTGGCGACATTAGGAATAGCTTACACGAATATGCAAAAAATGGTTCTATTGATTATTCGGATCGATTTTTAGCGCGATTTAGATTTCTTGTTCCGCGCGATTCTAATGCGTTTAAAAATAAATTGTGGAAAGATTTCGAAGCAATTCAAGTGAATAATTGGAAACGTTTGCAAGCTATGGCTTATTATGCCGAACAAAATACAATTTGTAGAGAACGTTTATTATTTGGATATTTTAATCAAAAATCTGATCAAAATTGTGGTAAATGCGATGTTTGTCAATCCAAAAAACAAAATGAAAACTTTAATTCAACCGATTTAATTGAATATTTGAAAGAAGGTACAAAAACGCAAGCCGAAATCCTTTCAAAATTCATAAATTCGCCAAAAGATAAAATCGTCGAAGAATTGCAATATTTGATAGACGAAATGCGAGTTCAACCAATTGGATTCAATTCTTATAAACTAATAGAATAAAAATGCGAGTAGTCTTTATGGGTACGCCCGAATTTGCGGCGACATCTTTGAATGAAATCAATACAAATAGTCATCACGAAATAGTTGGAGTTGTTACTGTTCCAGATAAACCGTCTGGTAGAGGACAAAAAATGAATATTTCTGATGTCAAAAAATATGCAGTTGAACATAATTTGCCTTTGGCTCAACCAGAAAAATTACGAGACGAAGCTTTTATCGAAACATTAAAAAGCTGGAATGCTGATGTTTTTGTTGTTGTAGCTTTTCGTATGTTGCCACAAGTTGTTTGGTCAATTCCGTCGAAAGGAACATTCAATTTACACGGTTCACTTCTTCCTCAGTATCGCGGAGCTGCACCAATTAATTGGGCTGTGATGAATGGTGATCAGGAAACTGGAGTAACAACTTTCTTAATTGATGAAAAAATTGATACCGGAAATATCTTAATTTCTGATAAAGTAGAAATTGGAGAAAATGATAATGTTGGTAAAATTCATGACGAATTGATGCATATCGGTGCGAAATTAGTCGTGAAAACGTTGGATGGTTTAGAAAATGATTCATTAAAACCTCATCCGCAAGATGAAACAACAGAATTAAAACATGCTCCAAAAATCTTTAAGGAAGATTGTAAAATAGATTGGAACGATTCAATCAATACTATTCACAATAAGATTAGAGGACTTTCTCCTTATCCATGTGCATGGACAACTTTTGGAAATGGCGAAAATTATAAATCGTTAAAAATATATGCAGGTCTAAAAACGGATATTGTTGTTGAAGGAGAAGATTATCAATTAATTTTACAAAAAAATAACCTTTATATCAATCTACCTCAAGGAGTTTACGAAATTTTAGAACTTCAACCGGAAGGAAAGCGTCGTATGACAGCCAAAGATTTCATCAATGGACATCAAAACGAGGATACCTTATTCGTAAAATAAGTACTTATTTACTGATTTTTGACACAGATTTCATAAAATTTTGCATTTTTCTTGAAATTTTTTGCGTTGAAACTTGCACAAATAAAGGGAAAGAGTATATTTGTGTATAAATTAATTTAAAAAGTTACAACTATGAACAAATCAGAACTTATCGATGCGATTGCAGCTGACGCTGGAATTTCTAAAGAAGCTGCTAAAAAAGCCTTAAACTCATTTACAGAAAATGTAACTAAAGCTTTAGCAAAAGGAGACAAAGTTGCTTTAGTAGGATTCGGTACTTTCTCAACTTCTGAGAGAGCTGCAAGAACAGGTATCAACCCACAAACTAAAAAAGAAATTAAAATTGCTGCTAAAACAGTAGCTAAATTTAAAGCTGGATCTGAATTATCAGGAGCAGTTGATACAAAAAAGAAAAAATAATATTTCTGATACAATAAAAAAATCCATTCGTTTGAGTGGATTTTTTTTGCATTGAAATTTAATTCCTCTAAAAAAATCCTTCAAGAATTACTTGAAGGATTTTTACATTTTGTCTATTATTGATTTTAATTATCTTCTGTTAAATCTGTTTTGTATGTTTCTGGAATTGTAAAATAATTCACTAAAATCGCAATAAAGATTAATATCAATGGATAAGCTAATCCAATATAAGGCGACATAGCAGCCGAAACGATAATCGTACTTTTGATTAATTCCGTTACAAAAGTTGTTGCTCCACCAATAAATCCATTTCCCATATTTTGTGCAAATCCCATACTAGTGTATCGAATCTTTGTTGGGAAAATTTCTAACATAAAAGCTCCAAGCGGACCATATGTTGCTGCTCCTGCAATTGAAGTAATTAAACTTACAACTACAATTCCTAAAACTGCTAAATTCGAAATATCATGAACTTCTTTCAATCCTTCAGGATTTCCTAATTTCATGTACAAAAAAAATGATAATGGAATTAAGATAAAACTACAAATCATTCCACCTAACATAACAGGTTTACGACCAATTTTATCACTTAATGCACCAAACCATTGATAGAAAAATGAACTAAATAATGTAGAACATAAAACAACAATTAAAACTGTTTCGTAAGGTAAGTTAACTGCGCGTTGTAAGAAGAAAAGCGTAACGAATAACGTTGTTTGCATAATTGTACTTTGCGCCGCATTTCCTCCAAAAATAGCCTTTAACATTAACTTTACGTTTCCTGGAGTTGTAAAAGCATCTTTAATTGGAGTTTTAGATGTTTTTCCTTCTTTTTTTAATTGTTCAAAAATTGGACTTTCATGTAAGCGTTGACGAATAAAGTAACTCAAAATCACTAATATTCCACTAAATAAGAATGGAATCCTCCATCCGAAACTTGCAAAAGCCTCTTCTGATAAAAATGATTGTGTTAAGAAAACAACTGTTAAACATAATAATAATCCAATTGGAACAGTTGCTTGAATAAACCCTGTGTAAAATCCTCGCTTCTCTGCTGGCGCATGTTCTGCTACATAAATTACAGCACCTGCATATTCTCCACTAATTGCAAGTCCTTGCATAATGCGGCAAAACAATAATAAAACAGGAGCAAACCAACCTACACTATCAAAAGTTGGAATACAACCAATCAAGAATGTAGCTGCTCCCATCATAATTAAAGAAACTAAGAATGAATATTTTCTACCAATACGATCTCCAATACTTCCAAAAATTAATGATCCAATCGGACGGAACATAAATGATGAAACCACTACTGCAAGTGTTTCTAAGAAATGCGACGAACCATCGTTAGGAAATAATTGTGTTGATAATACACTAGCTAAGATGATTGCCAAGAACATATCGTACCATTCGATTAAGGTTCCGACAGATGATGCTAAAATAATTTGGAAAATATTATCCTTCTTCGCTACTGTTTGCGAAGTATCTAAAGTATTTGTACTCATGTTTTTTGTGTAATATTAGAAGTTAAATAATGTTGTCAGTTGAAATCTATTGTTATTTGCTAAATATTTATTTTCGGTTCCCGTACCTTTTATCGTCGCATCTGCCCATTGCGCTGTGCTTCGATCATATTCTAATCTAAATTTTAAGGCTTTGCTTAAGGTAAGATCTAAACGAGGAACTACTTTGTACAAATAATTTACAGTGCGTGTACCTGGAGTTGCCGAAATTGCGCCCCAATTTGTCGTTACACCATAAGATATTGATGCAATTGCTCCTTCTACTGGATTTTTCACACCATTATTTCTAACATAACCTGCAAATAGTCCGAACGAAAATTTACCTGTTGAGTTTTGTTGCAAATCAATCCACATACTATGCGTATTCATTGGTTTATATGTTTCAACAGCCGTCGGACTTGTTTGATATCCTACAATTCCACCAAGTTGTACAAAAGACGACGCATCTTGCATCAAATATCCAGCGAAAGTTACTTGTAAAGGTTTTGTATTTAACTTAGAATAAGCCATAAACGAAACATTTTCAACTCGTTCATTAGACTTAACAGGAGGATTTCCTGAAGATAATTTTGGCTTCAAATTTTCATATTGCGCACCAATTCCGGCAGTAAAAACTTGTGATTTATATTGAAATTGAAGATGAGCCGCTGGCATTCCACTATTTCGAAAGGGCTCTGTATTTGGAGTAAAATCTCGTTGAGAATGTAAAGCAGCAATAACTTTAAATTTGTCTGTGAATTTATGCGTTAAACGAACTTGAGGATTACGATTTAAAGCATAAACAGGCGCACCAGTTCCATAATTTGCAACATTTGGCAAAGCTTCTAACACAACGAAAGGATGCCAATATTGTCCAATCCCTAATTGCGTTTTCTCCCAATCCAACATCACATATGCGTGACGCAAACGAAACTCGTTGATTCCTCCTTCTGTTGCTCCAAAAAATTCTCCCTCTAAAATACCAGAAGTTTTAGCTCCAAGTAATTCTGGACCTTTCAAATTAACACCAGCTCTCGAAACAATCGATAACATGTGAAATTTAGAAGCTGCATTGATATCAGCACCGTTTACATCCGATAAACGATCTTTTGGATAAAGCGGAACCAAAGCCTCTCCTGCTCCAATCATTTGACGCGTATCCATAAAAATATCATTCCTGATAAATCCATAAAACTGCACATCAACTTTGTCTTTGTTTTCTCTTGGTTGTATTAATTCTACTTTTTCTACAACCACACTATCTGTCGTTTTCTGTTGAGCAGAGACATAGCTATAGCTGCAAAATATAGCTAGACAAGCCAATTTTGTTAAATTTTTACTCATTTTTTTTGTGATAATTTGAACGACTAAAATAATCAAAAGAAAAAAACTAACAAATGTTCGTTAATCATTTTTTAATAATTTTTCAAAGCTTTATTAAATTCATCATATGTTTAAATATTTTTTGAGAAATAGATATTTTGAAATAAGTTTTGGAAAGAAATTTTGAGAATTTGGTATTTTAATTAGTGTAACAAATACACTTTACTTGAATTCTTCGAGGAGTATTTTTCAAAAAAAATCGAGAGAAGAATAATTGTTTCAACAAATGAGGAGAAAGTTAGACTTCTCTCGTAGTTTTAGTTTTAAAAATGTATGCAAATTTATTGATTACAGAATTTTCTTCAGCATAATCAATAATAAGCTTATGTTAAATCATAAAAAAAAGAAGTTTTCTTAATTCTATTTACCATCCTCTACACTATTTTTAAAATTTATGTATAATTATTCAGTCAATATTATTAAATAAATTATATTTTTATCAAATTCGGATTACATAGTTCAAATAAAATTCAATCTTTACTAATTTTTTAAGATTTTTTTTAGAAAAAACTTAAATGTTGGGGCTATTTTTGCTTTGCAAATTACAGCTATGCAAACAAACATTGAAATACACTCATTAAATCATGTTGATTTGGAAGAATTATCAGCCTTATATAATCTTTCTTATCAAAATTATTACGTTTCTATCAATCTTTCAACTGAACAATTTCAGGGAAAATTAAAAATGGAAGATATCAATCTAGATTATTCTGTAGGTGCTAGTATTGATGGAAAATTAGTTGGCTTTTTACTTTATGGAATTAGAAATTATAACGAAGTAAAAACAGCTTATATTGGTGGAACGGGCGTTTGTCCTGAACATCGTGGAAAAAAAATCACACAACAAATGTTAGATTTTAGTTTTCCAAAATTGAAAGAACAACAAGTAAAAAACATATTTTTAGAAGTAAATATTAAAAATGATTTTGCTATTAACGCTTATGAAGCTTGTGGTTTCGAAAAAACAAGAACTTTAAACAGTTATAAAGGAATTCCTATTTTGGTCGTAAATCCATTACATGAAATTATAGAATTTAGTGATTTAGATTTGATTACAAGTGAAAACTTTTGGGATATAAAACCTACTTGGAAAAATGATATTCAAAGTGTAAAAAATATCATCGAAGATTGTCAAATAAATGGAATTTATGAAGATGGAATTTTAGTTGCTTACAAAATTATCAACAAAAATAATACACGTATTTATCAATTTGGTGTTCATCACGATTATAGAAATCGTTATTTAGCTTCCATCCTTTTCAGCGATTTGAAAAATAAAGAGATTAAAATGATTAATGTTGACGAAAGAGAAATCTCTACAAATGATTTTATTCAATCGATGGGATTAGAATTGTACGACAAACAATACGAAATGAAAAAAGAATTATAATGAAAAGCCTCTATTTAAGAGGCTTTTTTTGTATATTATATTCAAATATTTCTACTCAATTCTCAACTTATTCAAATTACTTCGATAACTTTCTAATAATAAACTTTCGGTTACATAACCTTCAAATTTACCTTTTTTAGTGAGTAAAATATAATCTATTTTTTTTGCTTCCATCATTTTCATCACGTTAGCAGCATTCGTAAAAATAGATGTCGAAGTTGCTTCTGTTATACATTCTAAGTAACTTTTATCAATATTATCATTAAAAATAAATGATCGAATATTATCTAAAACTATAATTCCATGAATCGATTTATCTTCATTGAGGACTGGAATAAAATCTTGTGTTGTAGTAGAAAAAATTTCTTTTATATCTTCAATTGAATTGTAAACCGTCAATGTTTTGATATTCTTGATATAAATCGAAAACAAATCAATTTTATTAAACAAATTTCGGTCTTTATCAGATGTAAAAACAATTCCTTTTTCTGCTATTGCGTATATATCCATCGAATATTTGTCGTATCGTTTTGAAATTGCAAAACTTATCGAAGAAACAATCATTAAGGGAATAATTAATCCATAACCTCCCGTAATTTCGGCAATTAGGAAAATTGCTGTTAATGGCGCATGAAATAACCCACTTAAAACAGCTGCCATTCCAACAACAGTAAAATTACCGACTGGAACTTCTTTGAAACCGATTAAATTAAAGAATTTTGCAACGAAAAAACCAAGATATGACCCAACAAATAACGAAGGCGCGAAGTTTCCTCCGTTTCCTCCACTTCCTAAAGTTAAACCTGTTGCAATAGATTTGATTAAAATTGTGACAAAAACAAATCCTAAAACTATCCATTGATTCGTTCTAAAACTCTCTAACAATGAATTATTTAAAATAAAACCAGCTTCATCATTTGCTAAATATTTTATACTCTCATAACCTTCACCAAATAATGTTGGGAAAAAGAAAATCAATATTGCTAAACTTCCCGCTCCAACAATCGCTCGCCAATATACATTATCCGAATAATTCCCTATCAAATGTTCAACTTTACGAAATAATCGAGCATGGTAAACTGAAACAAACCCCGCTAAAACACCCAAAATCACATAGAAAATAACATTATGATAATCAAATCCTAACGCATAACGAAAGGATAATAACATATTGCTTTTTAATGTTAAATTGGCAATTAAAGCTCCTGTTGCAGAAGATAACAATAAAGGAATAAAAGCAGTAACACTCATATCCGCTAATACAATCTCTATCGCGAACAAAACACCTGCAATTGGTGCATTGAATGCAGTCGCAATACCAGCTGCAACACCACAAGCCAACAAAAGTGTTCTTTCTTTGTATTTGAATCTGTAATATTGTGCATAATTAGAACCAAAAGCTGCACCAGTAATTGTAATTGGAGATTCTAAACCAGCCGAACCACCCATACCAACTGTTAAGGAACTCGTTAAAATCTGAGCATACATCTGTTTTTTAGGCATTATTCCAGACTTTTTAGCTACAGCAATCATAATTTGAGAAGTTCCCTTTTCTATCGAACCATCCAAAAATTTCTGCACAACAAAAACCGTCAACAAAATACCTATAATTGGCAATATACTATTGATATAAGGTAGTTTGACTAAATTATTAATATAAATAGTAAATTGAAAAACATTGTGCGCAAAAGTTTTTAGCACAATCACTGCAAAAGCAGATGAAATAGCTACTAAAATACACGATAAATACAAAAATTGTCGCTCTGATAAAACCAATTTTAACAGGTTCAACAAGTTTTGAAAAAAATTAAATGATTTTTTAATGTATTGAAAAAACTTTTGTTTTGTAGAAAGTCGCATACTTCAAAAATAGTGTACCTTTTGTTTATTGCCTAATTTAACTGCCACGAATTACACAAAAAGTAAACCAATAATACATAAAAGAATAAAATTTTTGAGAAAAAATCATTTCTATCATTTTAACTATTTCAAATTGATTATTTTTACTATTAAGCACACTAATATGAAACTATTTACTTTTCTTCTTTTATTTATTTTTTTGTTGAATTCTTGCGAATCAACTAAAACTTCTGCTGATAAACCAAGTTTTGATTTTTTGGTTGGAGAATGGATTAGAACAAATGAAAAATCGGATCGAAAAACGTATGAAAACTGGAAAAAAGTTGATAAAAACACTTTTTTAGGTTGCGGGTTTACAATCAAAAATAATGATACAATTTCGCAGGAACATCTTACTATCACAAAGATTGATGATAAATGGATATTGAAAGTTAATTTGGACAAAACTAAAAAAGAGACAACTGATTTTGAGTTAATCAATTCTGATAGAAATTCGTTTACATTAGAAAATCAAGAGAATGATTTTCCTAAACTTATCAAATATTGGAAAATTGGTCATCAGTTAAAAGCTGAAATTAGCAATGATGAATCAAGTAAAATTGCTTTTACTTTTGAAAAAGTAAAAAAATAATTAAGCAACATTTGTGATCATCGCGTAAGCAAACGTTAGAACAGATAAAATAGTTCCAATCATAAAAATTGTGTAGGTTATGCTTAACAAACGATATTTTCGTTCCAAAACTTTTCCTAAATAATACAAATCCCTTGTCAAAGAAGTATATACATAATCTCTGTCTTTCATCAACTCTTGCATAGCATCATCGTAGGCTTCAAGTGACATTTGATAAAAATTACCAAAGAAAAGCAAATTCACTTTTTTGTTTTTGACATCTTCTTCGTTAAAACTTTCGTATGTTACATTTGGTTTAGTTGCTAAAATTGCAAAAATAATTGAAACAACACTTGATAAAAGCATTACAATTGAAGGTAAAAGTAAATACTCATTCTTTGGACTTCCTAACTTTGGAACCAAAGTAGAAAGTGCAATCGAAATCACGATCGCGTTTACAGACAATAAAATATTGGCTTTACTATCAGCAATATCACTTAAACGAGTATGATTGTTCAACGTTACACGAAAAAGTGTATCAACACCACGATCTGGTTGTTGAATCTTATCGTTTTTCTTTTTCTTGATTTCATACTTATTGGGAATATCACCAATCAACTCTATCTCTTTGATTTTATTTTGGGTAAAGATCAAATTTTCTTCTTTTCCTTTCTGCCAAAGCTTTTTTGCGGCATCCGTATAAAAATGATGTATGTTTAGAAAAAAATTTCTATTCTCTACATGCCATTCATAATCAGAAAATTCTTTGTGACATATTTTAGCTATTTCATCACGTAATAACTCAGAAATTTTAGGATATTCAGTTTGTCCTAAATGATAGTTATCTGCATCTTTTACAATTGCTTCACCTATATTTTTTGGAACATTATTTAGCGCTGTGATTAAAATATAATCTTGGACTTCTTTGATGTAATTTTCGTCAAAATTATGCTCAATCAAATACTCTTTTGCAATGTTTGCACTCTCACTTTCATGCCCTTGCACGATTTTTGTGTAACCCGTATCATGAAACCAACCCGCTATTAATAATTTTTCTCGTAAATCTGTAGATATTTGCTCATCAGTAGACAACGTTTTTATTGCTTCTACAACTTTTACGGTATGCATAAAATTATGATACGTAAAATCTAAAGAAAGATTATCTTTGAACAGATTGAAAACATAGTTTTCTATATTTAATAACAATTGGTTCATCACAAGTTTTTAACGCTTAAATGTATGAAATTATTACCAACACTAAACAACAAAAAATTGAATTATCCTTTTTTGGCTTTAGTAGGTTCTTGCCTTTATATGACATCTTGCGCTACGCAACATCCTCAATATGGGAAAAACATTAAGACAGAAAAAGTACAAAATGTAGAAGGAAATAAAATTCAATCTATCTATTTAATAGGCGATGCAGGAGATCTTGATCAACCAAAAAATAAACAAAATTTAGAAATTTTAAAGAATCAATTAGCGAAAGCTGACTCTTCTTCTTATCTTTTCTTTTTAGGTGATAATGTTTACGAAAATGGAATTGTAACGGATTCTACAAAAGCTGAATATACAACAAGTAGAGAGAAACTTCAATTTCAGATTGATTTAGCGAAAGAATTTAAAGGAAAAACCCTTTTTATTCCAGGAAATCATGATTGGCGAAATGGTGTAAAAGGATTAAAAGAACAAGAAAAATTAGTCAAAAAACAATTGGGTAATAAAAAATCATTTTTACCAAAAGATGCGTGTCCAATTGATAAAATAAATGTAAATGATAGTATCGGAATTATTGCGATAGATTCTGAATGGTATTTGCAAGATTGGGACAAACATCCTGGTCTAAATGAAAAATGTGATATCAAATCGCGAGAAGCTTTCTTCGAAGAATTAGAATCGCAGTTGAACAAATATCAAAACAGAACAACTGTTATCACAATGCATCATCCGCTATATTCGAACGGAACACATGGTGGACAATTTGATTTCAAAAAACAGTTTTATCCATTAGGAGATAATTTCAAAGTTCCATTACCGGTAATCGGATCTTTTATTAATTTATTAAGAAGTACAACAGGTCTTAGTCCTCAAGATGTTAATAATTTCAAATACAGAGAAATGGCTTCTCGTATTGCAACACTTATCGAAAATAGAAATAATGTAATTGTTGTTTCTGGACACGATCACAACTTGCAATATATTCAACAAAACAATGTCAAACAAATTATCAGCGGTTCTGGTTCTAAAAAAGAATCTGCAAAAGCGGTTGGTAAAAACGATTTTTCTTACGGAGATAATGGTTTTGTTGTACTAGATTTATATGATAATGGCGCTTCTAAAGCTAATTTCTATGGTTTTAAAGACGATGGAATCGAATTATTATTAACAAAACAAATTACAGAAAAGAAAAAGGAATATTTGGCACAAGTTTATGATGATAAAAAAATGCCAAAAACGAAAGAAACAAGTGTATATCCATTAGACGTTACACGTAAATCTGATCCGTATAAATTCTTTTTTGGTCGTCATTATCGTCGAACATATGGACAAACAATTACTGCTAATACTGTTAATTTAAGTCAACTAAATGGAGGTTTAACCCCTGTTAGAATGGGTGGTGGACATCAAACGCAAAGTTTACGATTGGCAAATGCAAAAGGTGAAGAATACAATATGCGCTCGGTGAAGAAAAGTGCCACGCAATTCATTCAGCAAGTAGCATTTAAAAATAAATATGTTGCAGATGAATTTGAAGATTCTTTCACAGAGAAATTTTTGATGGATTTCTATACAACCAATCATCCATATTATCCATTAACAGTTGCTAATTTGATGAAACCAATCAATATTATGCATTCTACGCCAAAATTATATTACGTTCCAAAACAAGAAGCCTTGAAAGCATATAATGAGAATTTTGGTGATGAATTATACATGATAGAAGAACGACCAATGTCCGGATATCAAGACGGTGTTTTCGGAAAACCAAAAGATATTGTTAGCACAGATGATATGTTGGCTGCGATTCACAAAAACAAAGATGTTGTCGTGGATAAGCAAGCCTACATTCGTGCACGACTTTTTGATATGTTAGTTGGAGATTGGGATCGACATTCTGACCAATGGCGTTGGGGCGTTTACAAAGAGAATAAACAAACTGTTTATAAACCAATTCCACGCGATAGAGATCAAGCATTTCCACGTTATGATGGACTTTTCTTTCATTTAATTATGAAAATTCCTCCTTTGAGACATATGCAAGATTATAAAGATGACATCAAAAATGTAAAATGGTTCAATAGAGAACCTTATCCATTGGATTTAGCCATTTTAGAATCATCCGATCTTGAATTATGGATAAAAGAAGCAAAATATATTCAAGATAATTTGAGTGATGATTATATCAAACAATCATTTGAATTAATTCCTGAAGAAACAAAACAAGAATACGATCAAGAAGTAATCAATAATCTTATTGCCCGAAAATCTAAATTAGAAAAATTTGCAGAAGAATATAATAAAGTTCTTCGCAAATTAATCATTCTGAAAGGAACAAACGAAGATGAAGATTTTGTGATCACTCGTTTACCAAAGGGAAAAACAAATGTAAAAATCTATTCAGGACAAGATCGAACTTTAATTCTTGATGAAGATTTTGATAAAAAAGAAACGAAAGAAATTCGTTTATATGGATTAAACGGAAAAGATAAATTCAAGGTTGAAGGAAAGCCAAATAACGCTATTTTAGTTCGTATTATTGGTGGAATAGATGACGATATATACGAAGTAAAGCGTTCTGCAAAAGTAAAAGTATATGATTACGCAAACGGAAGTGATGCATCAGAATCTACCTTTTTAACATCGAAAAATTTTGTCAACGATTACGAGGTTAATACATACGATTACAAACAACCGATGTATAATTTCTTTACTATGTTACCTAATATTGGCTACAATCCTGATGACGGAATAAAAATTGGTTTATCGCCAACCTACACTGTCAACGGTTTTGATCGTAAACCATATTCGCAACGTCACAATTTGCAATTAAGTTATTATTTTGCGACAGGCGGTTGGGATGCCAAATATAAAGGAACGTTTACAAAAGCGTTGGGTAAGTGGAATTTAGATCTTAATGCAGCTTACACGAGCCCGACTTATAGTACAAATTTCTTTGGTTTAGGAAACGAGACCGTGAATAATCAAGAAGAAATTGGAATGGATTATAACCGTGTTCGATTAGAAAGTTATAGCATTGGACCGTCTATTTTCAAGATTATGAATAACAATGGTCGTTTAGATTTTTCTGCAATTTATAGTTACAAAAAGATTGAAGAGAATAAAGATCGTATCGTCGAAGATTTCCCATCAATTAATAGAGACGTTTTCAAAGGACAACATTTCGGAGAAATTGGAGCTAAATATTTGTTCAAAAATTACGATAACGAATCATTGCCAAAATTAGGCATGACATTTTTAGCAAATGCAAAGTGGATTTCTAATTTGACAGATTTTGAACGTAATCATTTTTATACCGAACTTAATTTAGGTTTCACACATAAAATTTCTGCAAATGGAAGATTAACAGTTGCTTCTATGCTAAAAGGTAAAGCAGTTTGGGGTAATTTTATGGAATTCTATCAAATGGCTAATTTAGGTGGAGATCAGGATTTACGTGGTTATCGATTAGGTCGTTTTGCAGGAGACAAAGTTTTCTTACAAACATCTGATTTACGATTTGATGCTTTACGTTTCAAAGCTGTTGTTCCACTTCGATTAGGTCTTTTTGTTGGAGCTGATTATGGACGAGTTTGGTTAAACGGAGAAGACTCAAATAAATGGCATTCATCTATGGGTGGTGGACTTTGGATAAACGGAGCACAATCTATTACCGCAACAGTTTCATACTTTAAAGGTGAAGATCCAGGGCGAATCGTTTTTGGTTTGAATTTCGGATTTTAACATATAAAAAAATAACCTTCAAAAATTTGAAGGTTATTTTTTTTGTACATATTTCTTGATTGCTTGCATCATATTTATCCACGCATTCTCTGAATGTGAGCGTTCAAAATCATCCGCAAAATCTTTTCCTTCAATTGATAGATAAGTAAAATTACCTGAAGATTTTAGATTAAAAATTACTTCAATCTCATGGTCTGTATTTTGTTTTTTATAATTATATCGCAAACGTTCATTCTCCATAATAGATGTAATCAAGGCTTCATCTACCAACGTTTCATTATTTTTTTGCGTTACAAACTTTATCCTCTCTCCTACTTTCCATTCGTTACAAGTCATTTTTATGTTTTCAAAACATTCATTAAACGCTTGTTCATCTGTCAAAACTTTCCAAATATTTTCGGCAGTACTATCTATCGAAATATTAAGCAATACATCATCTTTTTCCATTCTTTATTCTTCTATTTTAGTATATTTTTCGAGTTTATTTTTATAATTAATCGAAACTCTAATTGCTTGCAAACCGCTTATACCCTGCAAATCATCAATTTCCAAATATTCAACATCTTTTTTCAAAAATTTCTTATCAATTAATAAATTGATATAATTTGAGTATTCTTCTTTTAGGATATCTTCGGTATAAATAATACAAATTTTGTGTGGCAAATTGATTCGTTCATTTGTTCCTTTCACAAAAGCTTTACTCAATCTTTTCTTAATTATTTCATATTTTGCATTGTTGTATCCATTAACATCAAAACGTTTCTCATCTAATTTGAACAAAATATCTATAGTGGTATTCGTTGCAAAAATCAACGAAGCAACCTCTACTTTTAGCGGTGTTTTTTTCTGAATTTCTTTATACGATTGCTCCATCGAAATCATCGCCTGTAATTGCCAATATCTAATTTCACGAATATTTTGATAGGAGAATTTTTTGAACGGCGCAATACTTCGTCCAACATACAAATTATAATCAATTCCATCTGTCTTGAAACGTTCGTAATAATGCGGAAATACACCTTGAGCATCTTTCTGAAAAGTATCTAATTTGTTCGACAAAAGTGAATTTGTCATTACAATTGTTTGGTCAAATTTTTTGCGATCTACATAAAATAATCCCGTTGTAGAATCTAATTTTTTTAGATATTCTTCGATAATTGATTTCTCATTGTCCTTTACATATTTGGGAATTTCAGGATGAATATGCAACGTAATGTAATCAAATAATTCGCTTTCGAAATAGATTTTATCTACATTATCTATTCGTTGCAAAAAATCAGTCAAATCGTCAATATAATCCAAAAATTTATTCTTTTTTGTACGATTATATAACTCGTTACAAATCAAAATCAAGTAATTAATCTGATTAGTATAATCCATTTTTAAACATTGATTTCGAATCACTGACGAATTTCTCACATCCAATTCACCATAAATTGGATATACATTTTGAAAAGAGATCTGCAATTTTTGTTTTGTATTTCCCGGATGCAATATATGTTCGCGAGCTTTTTCTCTAAATTTCCAATCTACACTTGGATGCAACGACGTATATTCGGTTTGTATATAAGCATTGATTTGATTCTCAAACTCTACCGTATAGCGATAAATAGATTCTTCTAAAAGAGGCGTGATTTCGCGCAAAAGGTTTGCATTAATTCGATTGAAAACTCCAGCTTCTTTCGAGCCTATTTCTAAAATACCTAAATGAGATTTTCCGTTTTTCAATGGATAAAGAATCAAACTTTTCAGACCAGATTCATTTGCCATTCTCAACATTTTATCTTGCGGAAACTTCTCCAAAGCTGCGTCAATATTAGAAACAACATAATAATCTGATTTCGATATTTTGTTCTCTAAATCAGCACAAAAAATTTCATTCAGTTTTATTTTTTTATGATTATCAATCAATAAACTATCATTCAATTGTAATAAATGACTAATTTCCAATTGATTTTTATCCGAATTATAAGCCGAAAAACCAACTTCTAAATTATTGATTCTAAAAATAGATTTTAATGCAGAAATAATATCATTTCGAACAATATTAAAAGGTTCTCCATAAGATAATAATTTAGATTTTAAGTTAGAAAGTGCAATTTCAGTCGTATTATCAAAAAATGAAACAAGATTAAACCCTTTTGCAATCCAAGATCCAATTGGAATTTTTCTCATCCACAAAGCTGTATCTTCATAATTATTCAACAACTCTTCAATTTCATCTTCAGTCAATTTAAATTTATCTTCGGATGGATAAATACGAAAATAATCATGGTTTATATCAGTCCCAAGATAAATTCTGTAGCCATTTTGATTGTCTATCACCAACTGATTTGATAGATTAAAATCTAAATTTTTATGATAATATTTCGATAAGATGAAGCAACAACAAAACTTATATAATGTATCATAATCTAAATCTTCAAAATTGAATTTTAGTCGTGATTCATTATTATCAATCAACTCTTTAAGTCGATCTGTTGCAAAAATAAATTTGTCAGAAAAAGGAAAAGTTATCGCTTTTAAATTATATTTTACAAATGGTTTAGGAATAATTTTCTCAATAATTGGCTCAACATCTTTAATAATTTTCTGAAAATCTTCAAATGTTTCAACACCATCAATCAACTCTGGTCGAGTAGCTTTCAGATATTCTAAAAAAGCTTTAAACTCTCCAAAGTTGTATTCAGATCGTTCTAATTCTTCAATCAGCGATTGGAACGAGTAAATAATTTTGAGGGGTAATTTATCGATAAAATTTTCTTTCATATATTATTTAAAAATAACAAAAGACTACTAATAAAGCAGTCTTCAAGTTATTATTTTTTTAGTCATTATCTTGTAAATACCAAAATTTCTTCGGTAGAAAGATTCTCATCAAAACGATAACCATCCACGTCAAATGCTTTCACTTGATCCAAAGTTTCAACTTTATTTTCTGCACAATAACGCGCCATTGCACCACGAGCATGTTTAAAATACATCATGATTTTTTTCAATTCACCGTTCTTGTAATCTTGAAACTCTACATCAATCATCGGAACTTTTAACGATTTTCTATCCAAAACTTTTGCATATTCATTGCTTGCTAAATTTAAGATAAACTCGCCTTTCTTCAATTTTAAATTTAGAAAAGGTGTCAAAATTTTTTTCCAAAAACCATACAAATTTTTCGAACCATGAACATCCAATTTCGAACCCATTTCCAAGCGATACAACATTACTTTATCAGAAGGACGCAACATCCCATAAAGTCCAGATAACAAAAATGCATGTTTATTAAAGTAATCAAATGCTTCATCATCTAAAGTTTCAGCATTCAAACCTCTATAAACTTCACCTTTGAAAGCTAAAGCTGCTGGAATAGCTTGTTTCGCAGTAGGTTTAACATTCCAAACCTGATTACGCTCCACATTCATTTCTGCAATATCTTTCGAAATTTTCATTAATTTTTCAAGATCTGTTGTACTCATCTCTTTCATAACATCCATAATTTCTTGTGAATGTTCCAAAAATTGAGGTGTCGTTGCTCTCCATTTAGCATTCGTTTCCAAATTCATCATCTTCGCTGGAGAAAGTAATATTTTCATGTATCAAAAAATCTTAATTAATAAAAAAAGTATTCTGTTAGAATAAAATCTAATTCAACTTTTCTCTAACAAAGATAAGAATTCTTTGTTTTAGAAAAAGTGTAATTATATTGATTAAAAATATTCATAGATTACAAATAACTATTACTTAATATCAAAAAGGATTTCAATTGAAATCCTTTTTTCGTATCTTATTTTTGTAAAAACATTTCATTAAATTTTCGGTTTTCTTCTTCAACCATTTCTTCAAAATCGGCTTGACTTATC
This sequence comes from Empedobacter sp. R132-2, assembly GCF_030324375.1. Taxonomy (NCBI): domain Bacteria; kingdom Pseudomonadati; phylum Bacteroidota; class Flavobacteriia; order Flavobacteriales; family Weeksellaceae; genus Empedobacter; species Empedobacter sp. R132-2. The sequence continues at coordinate 25,527 of NZ_JACAGG010000017.1, read as the reverse complement.
TGTTTTCCTTTGGTTGGTTTATTTATTTTGAATTTATCACTCACTTCAACTTTTGTTGCAACGTAAATTTGCTTATTCAACTGATTTCCTTCTTTATTGTTTAAAATAATTTTTAGAATTACACCAGGTAATCCGCCATAATTTGTTGGTCCATTTTTATAATTGAGCTTTGGCGCATACCAAGCTTCTACAAATGTATTCTCTGATTCTTGTAAAATTGCTTTTTTGACATCAAATCCTAAAATTTTAGAATTTTCTTTTTTAAGTATCCATTTATATTGTGGAATTGAATCAGAAATAAGGAGATTTTTACCATTAAAATTAATTTCAGAAAGTGAATTATTGTCTTTTAAATTTTTATAAAAAAATCCTCCAGGACCACTAACAAAACTTATTGACATTCCACTTTTATTTTGTGAATTATCTACTCGATCAATTTTATTAAAAGTAGATTCGTCTTTAGATGTAATCAATTCAAAATACAACCGATTATCATTACTATTTTTGTACATATCTCTACTCTTAGCATCTGAGGCATTTTGATAATCAAATTCATTTCTGAATTCATACTCTATTTTTAAATTTTCTTGCGCATTCATAACATAAAATGTTAAGCAAAAAAACAGCGTAAAAATATTTTTCATTCAATATTAATTATTTGAAGTTGTAAATCCTTTATCAATTAAATCATAATTTATTCTTTCACCTTCATTTGGACGTTTTATCTGAATCGTATTATTTTCTTTAAACTCCAATAAATTATATTCGGTTACCATTTTAGCTTTATTGTTTAGTGTTTCTTTATAGGAAATGATATATCCTGGAATATCAAAATAATTAATATCCTGATCAATTGGGGAAAATCGGATTTCAGATGGACAATACCATATTTCTATCGTATGTGTTAATTTGCCAACTTCAAATTGAAAGTCTGCACGTTTCGCATTACAATTATTAATAACTTTTGTCTCATCTTTAAAAACCCAATCAATTTTCTTAAAATTACTGAAGATTATAGCTCTTTTATCTTTATAATTTCGCTGTGTTTCTGCTATCTTATCTCTGTAATTTACATAATTGTATATTTGTCCATCATAAAATCTATCATTTTTTCTGATTTCAAAATTAGCTTCATCTCCTTTTTTATTAAGTTCATAAACTATTGAAACACCATTTAAGTTTGAGTTAAGAAATGAAGTTTTGTATTGGTAATAAGCAGTTAAATTTTCTTGCGCATTCATAACATAAAATGTTAAGCAAAAAAACAGCGTAAAATATTTTTTCATTCAATATTAATTATTTGAAGTTGTAAATCCTTTATCAATTAAATCATAATTTATTCTTTCACCTTCATTTGGACGTTTTATCTGAATCGTATTATTTTCTTTAAACTCCAATAAATTATATTCAGTTATCATTGAAACCTTTTTCACTTTATTGTTTAGTGTTTCTTTGTAAGAAATTACATATCCTGGAATATCAAAAAAATTAACCTCTTCAACAATTGGAGAAAAACGAACTTCAGATGGACAATACCAAACTTCTATCGTATGTGTTAAATTACCTTCTTCAAATTGATAGTCTGCACGTTTCGCATTACAATTATTAACAACTTTTGTTTCATCTTTAAAAGCCCAATCAATCTTATTGTAATTTTTATAAATTACAGCTCTTTTACCTTTATAATTTCGTTGAGTTTCTGAAATCTTATCTTTATAATTTATATATTGATAGAGCTTACCATCATAAAATCTATCATTTTTCTTGATTTCAAAATTCGCTTCGCTACCTTTCTGATTTAGTTCATAAACTATTTTTACTCCACCATCCATATCCTTAAAAGATGTTGAATATTGGTAATAAGCAGTTAAGTTTTCTTGCGCAAAACCAATATTAGAAAAAAGTAAACATCCATAAAGTAAAATTCGTTTCATTTTGTTGTAGTTTGATAATTAATACTCTAAAATAATTTTAATTTTATAATTCTTTAATAATTGAACTAACATTTAACACAATATTATAAAAGAGAAAAATTAATCATATTTACTATTCTCAAACTTTACTATAAACTTAATTTTTATCCACTCCTTGACTATTCATTTCTTGTTGTTTCTTAAAAAAAGCATCCATTTCTGCTTTATACGTTTTGAAATCAACAATTTTCCCTTTCTTAGGTTGATTTATTGTTACATTTTTCTTCGCTTCTTTTACAGATGTTGCTTTGTATGTAATAACCATATCAGCATCGTCGTTCGTTTTTCTTTCTAATTCTAAAATCAAACCAGGTAATCCCATATACTTATCTGGCCCCGAAGGAAAAGACAAGGAAGTAGCAAACCAAGCTGTAAACTCTTCTTTATTGATTTTTGCGGTTGCTTTACGAACATCAAAACCTAAGACTTTTTTCTTCTCGCGTGTTATAATCCAATTAATTTTAGGAATAGAATCTTTGATAATTCGATCCATTCCAAAACCAACCGATTCGTGCATATAATAATTTTCAAGCAAGTCTTTGTAATACAATCCATTTCCTTGTGTCGAACTATAACTTATTGAATTTCCACCATTTAGTGTTGGTTTTTGATTATAATTAGAAGCCGTTTTATCCGTTATTAATATATAAGGTCTAGGAATTTTCATTTGTTCAGTGAAATACCTAATCGTTTCATCTTTACTCAATTTTCGATTGTCAATTGTAACTGAACCTTGAGTTTTACTTGCATCATATACTGTATATACATCATATTCTACTTCTAAAATATCTTGCGCATTTGCAAAATAACACAAGCTGCTTAATACAATCAATAATAATTTTTTCATAGTTTATATTTGGTTATTCTTTATCTACTCCTTGATGTTCATTCGAACTTTGTTGGTTATAATCAGCTCTCAATTTTTCAAATTCGGCTTTAGAAATTTCCTTTGCCTTGAATAATTTCTTAAATTCTAAATGATCTTTCGTTGTAACAGAAGTTGCTTTCAAAGAATAAGATGGATCAATAATTCCATTTCGAATAGATTCTACTTTTAATACCAAACCTGGAAGATTAATAAATTCTTTTGGACCAAAACGTTTGGGTAAACTTGGTGCATACCAAATAATTGATTTATTATTATCATCATATTTTACAACTGCTTGTTTAACATCAAAACCCAAATAAGTAGATTTTTCTTGCGTTAATTCGTATTTATAATGTGTAGAAATGGTATCAGTTACAAGGTATTTTTTATTCTCTATCATCCATTCTTGTTTCATTTTATTTTGATTGAAATCTTGTTCAAAATTATACGAAAAAATACCATACATCGTAACCGATGCGTTACCTTGTGAATTATTAATTTTCTCAATCTTGGAAAAAACACTTTTTCCTTTTTCTATTTGTAGCACATAATTTTTTGGAACAGAAAGTGCTTTTATAAAATCATCATCCAATTTTTCTTCCTTCCCATCTTTTCCTATAATTCTAGGAATAGAAACTTCTTCATATACAATCTCTAGAGCTTCTTGCGCTTGAACTAAACTACAAAAAAAACTAATGAAAATTACTAAATATTTCATTCAAAATTATTTTTTGTCCACTCCAATCGAAAAAGATTCTCTCATTTTTTGACGAGATTCATCTTGCAATTTTTTAAATTCTTCTTGTGTTATTTCTTCACCTTTTAAAGGTTTAGTTTTAGACATTTTCTTAGGGTTTAAGGTAATTTTATCCGCTTCATAAGTCATAATCGAACCAAATTTACCGCCCGTTTCGCTCACCGTTTTCAGAATCAAACCTGGCAATCCATTCACTTGATTTGGTCCTGCATCAACCTTAATATCTGGCGCAAACCAAGCTGCTATTTGCTTACCTTTATCATTACCAATAGCTTTTTTTACTTTGTGACCCAAAATCGTATCTTCAATATCTGTAATTTTCCATTCATAATCTTTATATGGAGTAACCACAATAAAATTTTGTTTATCTAAAACGACTTCTTGGCGAAACGCTTTCTTACTTATTTCATTAATCAGATCTTTATATTCTCCTCCAATATTAATTGAAAAAGCCCCCATAGAGCTACCATTTTGATCATTATTGATAGTTTCTATTTTTTTGTAAATGGACTGATTATCATTATATTCTAATTGATAATAAATATTTGGAGACCCTCCAATTTTTATTGTACCTCCTCCTTTTTGTGCTTGCTCTCTTTCAAACTCCTTTATTTTTTCTTCATCATGCTTTATATCGTATTTATAATCGACAATAAGCTTTTCTTGCCCAAAACCAAAATTCGAAAAAAGTAAAAATCCAGCTAATAATAATTGTTTCATTATGTTGTAGTTTATAATTAATACTCTAAAATAATTTTTATTTTTCAATTCTACAATAATAGAATATATAATTAACACAACATTGGGAAAAGAAAAAAATCCAACCGAAGTTGGATTTTTTCTATATAAATTAAAATAAGTTTCTAAATTATCTCAAAGTGTTTCAGCGCATTCCATATTCCGTGATTATCCGCAGAAGTTGTATAATAATCCGCAGCTTCTCGCACATTCTCCTTCGCATCGCCCATTGCTACACCAATTTTACAACCTTTCAACATACTAATATCGTTACCTCCATCGCCAAAAGCCATTGTTTTAGATAAATCTAAATTATCGCGATCAGCCATTCGTTCTATTCCGCGCATTTTACTAATATCCTTCGGATTTATATCAGCAAAATATTCTATCCAACGTGTTCCTACACTATTTGTCAACACATTTTTCATCAAATAATCTTCTTGTTCTTCGTTTACAAAAAAGTTCATTTGCATGATATTATCTTTCGGTAAAGTTCGAGGATCAACCACTTCTGGAACTTCCATTCCAAAATATGCAAACGATTTTTCTACATTATCATTCACACGATTAATACTAAACGCTTCTTTCGTCATATACGAAAATGAAAATGGATTTTCATCATCATATTGCAACAAAGCCTCTATATCATTAGGATTAATATAATCTACAAAAAATGATTGACGGTTTTCGTCCGAGCACATTCCACCATTATTATTGATATAACCATCAAAACCGTAATCAAAAATATGTTCGGGCATATCCACCATATTTCGTCCTGTTGCGATGTATATTTTTTTATTTTTTTGTTTTAATAATTTCAACGCTTCGATTGTCGAATCACTGATTTCATGGTTTTCAAAACCTTGTAATGTTCCGTCAAAATCGAAGAAAAAAGAATCTATCATACCTTAGTTTTATCTTTTACAAAATTAAAAAAGCAACCTTTGCTTGGTTGCTTTTGCTGTTTATTTTAACGCTAATTTAATAATTTCTATTGCTTTATTGGTATCTTCTTCAGAAATATTGAGATGAGGGCGCATTCGCACAGAGTTTTCACCACAAGGAAGAATAATCATGTGATTTTCGAAACATGTTTTGATGAACTCTGAACGATCCAAATCTGATGAAAAATCAAACGCAATGAACAATCCTAATCCACGAACCGAATGAATTTTCTTCGTCTCTTTTGCTATTTCATTCAATTTTGATAAAATATATTTACCTTTTTCTGCCGCATTTTCTACTAATTTTTCTTGTTCGATCACTTCTAAAATTAATTTGAAACGCAACATATCGATATAATTCCCACCAAAAGTCGAATTAATACGGCTTGATTCCTTGAAAACATTATTCGGAATTTGATCTAACTTTTCTTTATTCGCTAAAATTCCACAAACTTGTGTTTTCTTTCCAAACGAAATCACATCAGGAATCACATCATAATGCTGAAAAGCCCACATTTTACCAGTCATTCCCATTCCTGTTTGTACCTCATCAAAAATCAATAAAATCTCTTCTCTATCACAAATTTCTCTCAATTTCTGAAAGAATTCTTTTCGAAAATAATTATCTCCTCCTTCACCTTGAATCGGCTCAATAATAATACAAGCAACTTTATTTTTGCGTGTTTCTAAAACATTTTCTATTTGTTCAATCGCTCGTTTTTCAGCCTCAACAACCTTGCTTAAATTATCTTCCGTAACAGGATAAATTCGTTTTGGATTTTCAATTCTTGGCCAATCAAATTTTGGAAAATATTCGTATTTACGAGGATCTTTCGTATTCGTTAGCGATAATGTGTAACCAGAACGTCCATGAAACGCTTGCTTAAAATGAATGACATCACTTGCTTCTTTCTCAATTCCTTTCGAAAAATTTAATCTTGTTTTCCAATCAAAAGCCGTTTTTAGTGCATTTTCTACTGCCAATGTTCCTCCAGAAATAAAGAATAAATATTGCAATTCTTTCGGCATCGCAACACGCTCAAATGTATCAATTAAATCGGCATAATCTTTTGTATAAATGTCTGACATCGCAGGTTTATTGACAGCATTTCGACCTAAAAAATCAATTTTCGCCATCAAATGTGGATGATTATAACCAATCGCCGTCGAAGCAAACATCGAAAATAAATCTAAATATTCAATGCCATTTTCGTCTACAACATAGGAACCATGCGACTTATCCATATCCATTACAATCGGATATCCATCTGCCAATATATGTTTTGCTAATCTTTCGTGTACTGTACTCATCTCTGTAAATTTTTAAAAATCAAACTTAATTCCTTGCGCCAATGGCACTTCTGTCGAATAATTAATTGTATTCGTTTGTCGTCGCATATATGCTTTCCAAGCATCCGAACCCGACTCACGTCCACCTCCAGTTTCCTTTTCACCACCGAAAGCACCACCAATTTCAGCACCAGAAGTTCCGATATTTACATTTGCAATTCCACAATCAGAACCTTGTTGACTCAAGAATAATTCAGCTTCGCGAAGATTATTTGTCATGATAGAAGACGATAAACCTTGCGCTACATTATTCTGAATTTCGATAGCATTTAACACATCTCCAGAATATTTGATTAAATATAAAATTGGAGCAAAAGTTTCGTGCTGAACAATTTTATAATGATTCTCAACCTCAGCAATTACAGGTTTTACATAACAACCGCTTTCAAAGCCATTTCCTTCTAAAACGCCACCTTCAACGATAATCTTTCCTCCTTCTTGATTGATTTTTTCTAAAGCATTTGAATACATTTCAACCGCATGTTTATCGATCAATGGACCAACATGATTTGCTGTATCCAACGGATTACCTATTTTTATTTGTTTGTAAGCATTTACCAACGATTCTTTTACTTTATCATAAATCGACTCGTGAACAATCAAACGTCTTGTTGTTGTACAACGCTGTCCAGCCGTACCAACTGCCCCAAAAACAGCCGAAGTTAGCATAACTTTTAAATCAGCATCTGGCGTAACAATAATCGCATTATTTCCACCTAATTCTAAAATTGTTTTACCCAAACGAGCAGCAACAACTTTATTCACTTCAATTCCCATTCGCGTAGAACCTGTTGCAGAAACCAAAGCCACACGAGCATCTTGCGCAATTAATTCACCGATTGTTTTATCGCCCATTACCAAAGAAGAAACGCCTTCTGAAATATTATTTGCTTTTAAAACTTCTGCTAAAATATGTTGACACGCAACCGCACACAAAGGTGTTTTTTCACTTGGTTTCCAAACTACAACATCACCGCAAACCATCGCTAAACATGTATTCCAAGACCAAACTGCAACTGGAAAATTGAACGCAGAAATCACGCCTACAATTCCAAGCGGATGATATTGATCGTACATGCGATGCAAAGGTCTTTCCGAATGTATTGTCGAACCATATAATTGACGCGATAATCCAACAGCAAAATCACAGATATCAATCATTTCTTGCACTTCACCCAAACCTTCTTGATAAGATTTTCCCATCTCATACGAAACCAATTTTCCCAAGGAAGCCTTTTTCTCACGAAGTTTCTCTCCGAATTGACGCACAATTTCTCCTCGTTTCGGAGCAGGAATCATTCGCCATTCTTTGAAAGCAACTTGTGCTTTTTTTATCACTTCTTCATAATCATCTTTTGTTGATGACTTAACTTTTCCAATCAATTTTCCGTCTACTGGCGAGTAAGAAGAAAGCTCTTCACCTTTTCCAAACCAAGTATTTCCTGTTGATGTTCCAAGATTTTCGGAAGAAATACCTAATTCTTTTAATTCGTTTTCTATCATTTTTTTGTGTTATTTTGTGTTTTTAACTTTTACCTAAATTAGTCAAAAGTTTCATAAATTAAAATTTTTAATAAATATTATTCAGAATAATTTTTAATTTAGTGAATAATCGTTAGATTTAATAAAATAAAACCGCATAAAATGAATTCAACTACAGATTATTTTAAGATTGATGATTTATTGACAGAAGAACACAAATTAATTCGTCAATCTGTTCGAGATTTTGTGGACAACGAAATAAAACCTGTGATAGATGATGCTGCGCAACATCATAAAGATATTCCAGATTTAATGAAAAAATTAGGCGCAATTGGTGCTTTAGGACCTTATATTCCTGAAGAATATGGAGGTGCAGGATTGGACCAAATGTCGTATGGATTAATCATGCAAGAATTAGAACGCGGCGATTCGGCTGTTCGTTCTGCTGCATCAGTACAATCTTCGTTGGTGATGTATCCAATCTTTTCTTTTGGATCTGAAGAACAAAAACGCAAATATTTACCAAAATTAGCTTCAGGAGAATTCGTTGGAAGTTTTGGATTAACTGAACCAAATCACGGTTCAAATCCTGGCGGAATGGAAACTCGTTTGACTAAAAATGGTGATCATTATATCTTAAATGGAGCAAAAATGTGGATTACAAATTCACCAATTTGTGATATTGCAGTTGTTTGGGCAAGAGATGAAGAAGGAAAAATTCGTGGTGTTATTGTAGAACGCGGTATGCAAGGTTTTACAACGCCAGAAACATTGAATAAATGGTCATTAAGAGCTTCAAAAACAGGTGAATTAGTTTTCGAAAATGTCAAGATTGAAGCTTCTCAAATTTTACCAGAAGTAAGTAGTTTACGCGGACCATTATCTTGTTTAAACTCGGCTCGATACGGAATTTCTTGGGGTGTAATTGGCGCTGCAATTGATTGTTACGAATCTGCTTTGAAATATTCGTTAGAACGAACACAATTTGGAAAACCGATTGCTTCTTATCAATTGCAACAGAAAAAATTAGCTGAATTTATTACAGAAATTACGAAAGCTCAGTTGTTATGTTGGCGATTAGGAACGTTGAAAAACGAAAATAAAGCAACTCCTGAACAAATTTCTATGGCAAAACGCAACAATGTAAAAATGGCTATTGATATTGCGCGAGAATCTCGTCAAATTATCGGTGCAATGGGAATTGTAGGCGATTTCCCTATGATGCGACATGCAGCAAATCTTGAATCAGTGATTACTTACGAAGGAACGCATGATGTCCATTTATTGATTACTGGAGCAGATGTGACAGGAATTAATGCTTTTGTGTAAGATATTTTTTCATACAATCATATATTTTTATAGGTTTACAATTCGTTTGTAAACCTTTTTTATTTATCACACATGAAATTGAAATCAATTCTACTTATCATTTTTTGTATTCAGGCTATTGTTCTTGATGCACAGGAAACCTACAAAATTACGTACGAACGCTTTTCGAATGGAAAGAAAGTCGAAGAAAATAACCCCATACAAGTTATTGCGAATACAAAAGAAACCGTTATTGGAAAGCAACAAAGTTTTAGTAATTCTTCAAATTATCCTGATGAAATGTTTTATTATACCAAAACAAACCCATCAATTATTTCCTTGATTACACAATTTGACCCGACTAATTCTATTATTACAAATGATTCTGTCGCGTTCAATAAATCTGTTTTTACAATTTCTAAAGAAACAAAACGAATTTTAGGTTTACGTTGTAAAAAAGCAACAACAAATATTAATTCGAATACAATAGACGTTTGGTTTGTTGACAATATGGAATTGAATGCTTCTCCAACAATGGTTGGAATGAATTTAGGTTTTGTGTTAGAACTTACACGAAATAATAATTCAACGATTCGAGCTTCGAAAATAGAACGCGAAAAAGATTTGATTCCAAGTCAATTTATCCAAAAAGAATTGCATCAAAATAGAGTTGATTTATTGACATATAAAGACATTATTTGGAAAAGTAAATTCGTTGATATTCCACTTTTATCACATCAACAAGTTAACTTTAGTAAAGATTTTTCGTCAAATGATTCAATTTATCGCTTTGCTAATGGAACTGTTGTGGTTCGAAAAATTAAAATTCCTCAAATTAAAGTAGGAAGCCAAGTTTTCTTAAATGTTTCGCAACAATCAAATGGTGATGCTTACGACAGAACTGGTTCTGTGTTTTTGATTCCCCGTGATTCTAAAATTACATTTATGGATGGTTTACAAAAAGGAATTAATCAATTACCGATTTTTACATCTGCAAATAATAAGAAATATCAAGGTTATTTTTTGACAGAAAATTATTCGCCAACTATTGAATTAATGCGCTTTTTCACACCTTTTGGAATTAAAAAATTCAATCATATTCAATTAAAAAATCAAACATGGGAAACCGAAGCAAAATATCGTCAAGAAATCACAGAATTTCAAGGTTTATTATCTGATCAAGAAGTTTTGATTGGTTTCTTCATTGGAAATTATGATCAAGGCGGACATATTATTTCTGCCAATATTTCTGTTCATCCATCAGGTTCTACAACAATGCCAATTAAAAAGGTTTTACCAATTTTCAATACTGCAAATGTGATGGAAATGGCTGGACAAGAATACCCTACTTTGTTCGAAAATCCGAATGGTTTTACAGTAGAATTCACGTTGAAAGAAGATTACAACAATGCTAAATTACGTTTTACAACAACTGGACATGGCGGTTGGGAAAATGGTGATGAATTTGTTCCGAAAGAAAATAGTATTTTTCTTGATGGACAAAAAGTATTTAATATAGTTCCTTGGAGACAAGATTGTGGTTCGTATCGCGCTTACAATCCTGCTTCTGGTAATTTTGACAATGGTTTATCATCATCTGATTATAGTCGTTCTAACTGGTGCCCTGGAACAATCACAAATCCATATTTTATAGATTTGGGCAATTTAAAAGCCGGAAAACATAGTATACAAGTAAAAATTCCGCAAGGAAAACCAGAAGGAAATAGTTTCAGTTATTGGAATGTTTCTGGTGCTCTTTTAGGAGAATAATTTTTTTGGAGCAAAAAGATTTATTAAACGTCTTTTTGCTCTATTTTTTTATGATTTATCAAAACCGTTAACCAATCTACAATATCTTGATATACTTCATCTTTGATAGATTCATTCAATATTTCATGTCTCAAGTTTGGATATAGTTTCATTGTTACATATTGAAATCCATTTTGCTTTAAATCTTTATACGATTGCAAAACTCCTTTACCAAAATCACCAATTGGATCATCTGCTCCACTCACAAAATAAATAGGTAAAGATTGCGGTATATCTTTTGTCCAATTCTTTTTTGTTGCTTGTATATTTAAATTAATCAAAGTATAAAAACCGTTAACAGTGAAAGGTATTCCGCAAAGAGGATCTTTCAGAAAATTTAAACGATTTAACTCATCTAAACTAAACCAATTAGTCTCATGAAAATTTTCTTCATTTTGAAAATGTTTATTATTCGATTTTAAAAAAATAGTATTAAGTAATTGACTTCTTTTATGAGGAATCAATTTATTTAGAAGACTTAAAAAACTACTCAATAATTTAATTCCAGGAATCCTACCTCCTGTTCCCATAATTATAGCACCATCAAAATGATTTCCATATTCTTGAAGTAGGCAACGTGTTATAAACGATCCCATTGAATGTCCCAAAATAAAATGTGGTAATAAAGGGTATTTATTCTCTAACAAATTAGCTAACTCTTTTGCCGTATTTATTAAATTTTCTTTTGGATTGTCTAAGCAGAAAAAACTGTAATCTTCTTCTATTTTAGCTGTTTGTCCATGTCCTAAATGATCATATAACAAAACTAGAATTCCTTTGTCAGCCAAATACTTTGCAAAATTTTCATATCGCCCACTATGTTCTTGCATACCATGGACAATAAGTAAAGTAGCTATAATCTCATCTTCTGGAAGAATTACTCTATTATAAATATTCTCTGGTATTGACATTTTTATTAAGATTTAATAATTAATTTACAGTTTTACTTATTCAAAATCAACATTTTTATGAATAAATCATTGACTTTTTCAACAAATTTCAAGCCGATAAATAAGATCTAAAATTTCTAATTTTATAACTAAAAAAACGAGGTAAAATAAAAATTAACCTCGTTTTTTTATGATGTATGATAATTTTACTTTTTCGTTTTAATTGTATTCTTATAAATCTGACCATCTTTAATAATCACTAAAAAGTTTTTATCAGGATTAGCTATTAATGATAAATCTTTCAACGGATTTCCATCAACCAAAATCAAATCTGCTAAAGCTTGTTCTTCTACAACACCTAATTTCCCTGGATATGGGCTTCTTAAACCAGATAATTGCAACAATGGTACATGCCTATACGCCGAGAGCTGTGCAACGTGCTGTGGAAGCAGGAGTGAAGTCAATTGAGCATGGTCAAATGTTAGATGAAGAAACATTAAAAATTCTTGCCAAAAAAGGAGTTTGGTTAAGCCTTCAAAATTTGATGGATAATAATGAAAACATGGACGAGCAGCGAAAAGAAAAACGTAAACCAGTTTTGGATGGTCAAGATAAAGTTTGGCCTTTAGCAAAAAAACTTGGTGTGAAGCTTGCATGGGGAACGGATTTCTTGTTTGAACCTGAGTTGAATGATGATCAAAATAGTTACATATTACGTCTTCAAAAATGGTTTACAAATGCCGAAATTTTAAAGATGGTTACGCAAGATAATGGAGAATTACATACGTTCCCCAATCTTCAGCAGCATCAACTGCAGCTTTCATTTCGTCAAAAGTATATTGTGTAACATCAATCGGATCATAAGCAGAAGACGTTCCTCCACCTGCCATTAATTTGATTTGACTCGCACCAAAACGTAAATTCTCTCTTGTTGCAGTCAAAACTTCATCTCTTCCATCAGCAATAAAAGTAGCTCCTAATTCCTCTGCACGAGATGCTTTACCAAAAAAACGACGCGAACGTTCATCAGGAGTTCTAAAATCTCCGTGACCAGCTGTTTGACTAATCGTTGCACCCGAAGGCCAAATTCTAGGCCCTGCAACTTTACCTTTATCGATGGCTAATTTCAAGGGAAAAATTGGCCCACCAGCATCACGAACACTCGTAAAACCACGCATCAACATTTTGTGGGAAGCTTCGCCAACCTTATTCATTAACATTTCTTCGGACATATCTGGCGACATCATTTGCGCCATCGTCAATGAACCAAATACCATGTGTACATGAACATCTATCAAACCTGGCATCAACGTTTTTCCTCCTCCATTAATTTTTACAACGTCTTGATTAGGTGAAGAAATTTTTGCAGAACTAATTTTTTCAATTTTTTGCCCAGAAACCAAAACATTCATCGGCGATGTTAATGCTTGAGTTTGATGATCTAAAATTCTAACATTTTCAATTAAAATCTGTTTTGTTTGAGCAAAAGTAAAAGTGGTAGCGAGAAAAAAAAGTGCTATTATCGACTTTATTTTCATAATTTATTGTTTAATTGCCCTAAAGATACGTTGAATGCGTGTAATTTGAGGATAAAGTTTAAATTAAAAATATATTCATTTAAATCATTCAAACAAAAACCCAAATTTACTTTTTATTAAAAGAAAATACTATATTTGTTGACAACCAAAAGGTTTTAACTTAATTTTCCTTGGTGATAAAGATTTTTAACTGTTTTGAATTAAATAGACAAAATCTTGTTTTACGGCTTATCTTCTTCCGACTATAATCGTTTTTTAAGGAATAAAATTTAATAAAAAATTAGCAATCAATACACCTTTTCTACCCAAATAATCGGATAGAATTTTGTAAATTTGTAACCAATACATTAGAAAATTTAATGGAATATAATACACTTCGTTCGCAATTGATTATTCCAGAATATGGTCGTCATATTCAAGAAATGGTAAATCATTGTAAAACAATAACAGACGAAACAGAACGCAACGGATTTGCCGAAATTATAATTGAAGTAATGGGAGAATTAAATCCTCACTTGCGCGATGTACCAGATTTTCAACATAAACTTTGGGATCAACTTTTTATCATGGCAGAATTTGATTTGGATGTAAAATCTCCTTATCCAATTCCGACAAAAAAAGATACGGTAAATAGTAAACCAAATAAAGTAGAATATCCAAAAAGCATCTATAAATACAGATATTACGGAAACAATATTCGTAAAATGATTGATGTTGCTGTAACGTGGGAAGAAGGCGAAAAACGCGAAGGTTTGTACTTTGCGATTGCCAATCACATGAAAAAATGTTATTTACTTTGGAATAAAGATACTGTTGATGATCAAGTTATTTTTAATCATTTGTACGAATTATCTGATGGTAAAATTGATTTGAGAAAAGTTGATGATCATTTGGTTTCTCCTGATCGTTTAAATTCGAATAATAATCATTCAAACAACAATCAAAACAATAGAAGTTACCAAAACAATAATCGTAATCATCAAAATAACAACAATCGAAATAATAACCAAAATTCGAATAATCGTCAAAACAACAATAACCGAAATAATCAAAATAACAACAATCGAAACCAAAACGTTCGAAACAATAAAGGTTAAATCAAAACTATTTAATACAACTAAATGGCTACATTTCAAATAAAGGGAGGGAAACCTTTGAAAGGAGAAATTACTCCGCAAGGTGCTAAAAATGAAGTACTACAAATTTTATGTGCGGTTTTATTAACCAATGAACAAGTTCGTGTTAAAAATATTCCAGACATCCGAGATGTCAATCGTTTGATTGAAATTTTGGGTGATTTAGGCGTAAAAACACAAAAAAATGGAAAAGGAGATTTTACTTTCCAAGCCGACGAATTACGATTAGATTATTTAAAAGGAAAACAATTTCGTAAAGATGGTGCTGCATTACGTGGATCAATCATGTTAATGGGACCACTTTTAGCTCGTTTCGGAGAAGCTTTTATGCCGAAACCTGGAGGAGATAAAATTGGGCGTCGTCGTTTAGATACGCACTTCGAAGGTTTCTTTGCGTTAGGAGCAAAATATCGCTTCAATCCAGACGAAGATTTCTACGGTGTAGAAGTAGACGAAAACGGATTGCAAGGTTCTTATATGTTATTGGAAGAAGCTTCTGTAACAGGAACTGCAAATATTATTATGGCTGCAGTTTTAGCAAAAGGAACAACAACTATTTACAACGCTGCATGTGAGCCTTACATTCAACAATTGTGTAAAATGTTGAACCGAATGGGTGCTAAAATTTCTGGAATATCTTCGAATCTTTTAACGATTGAAGGAGTTGAGAAGTTAGGCGGAACTGAACATACATGTTTACCAGATATGATTGAAATTGGATCATGGATTGGTTTAGCTGCCATGACAAAATCTGAATTAACAATCAAAAATGTTTCGTGGGAGAATTTAGGTGTTATTCCAGATGTGTTCAAAAAATTAGGAATCAAATTAGAGCGTCGTGATGACGACATCTATATTCCAGCACAAGAACATTACGAAATCGAGCGTTTTATTGACGGTTCTATCTTAACAATTTCTGATGCGCCTTGGCCAGGATTTACACCAGATTTATTATCAATTATCTTGGTAATTGCCACTCAAGCAAAAGGAAGCGTTTTGATCCACCAAAAAATGTTCGAGTCTCGTTTATTCTTCGTGGATAAATTAATTGATATGGGAGCGCAAATTATTTTATGTGATCCACATCGCGCAACTGTTATTGGTCTTAATCACGAAACTCCTTTAAAAGGAGCCGAATTAACTTCTCCAGATATTCGTGCTGGTATGTCTTTATTGATAGCTGCCCTTTCTGCAAAAGGAAAAACTGTTATTCATAATATCGATCAAATTGACCGTGGTTATGAAGATATCGATGTACGTTTACGTGCTATTGGAGCTGATATAATTAGAGCTTAAAAAATAAAAAATGCAATCTATTATTGAGTTTATCACTAATTTTGTTCAACGCCCAGACAAGGTATTAATGGACATTATCAATAATTACGGTTATTGGATATATGCTATTTTATTCTTGATAATTTTTGCTGAAACAGGCTTAATTATCATGTCATTTTTAATGCCTTTTTTACCTGGAGATGCACTAATCTTTTCGATTGGAATGATTGCAGCAAGCGATGATCAAAACCATTTGCATATCGAATATATTATTCCATTACTGATGGTTGCAGCAATTCTTGGTGATAACGTAAATTATTATGTTGGACGAAAATTTGGTGGCTGGATTTTAGGACGAAAAGACTCGTGGTTTCTTAAAAAGAAACATATCGAAAAAGCAACAGAATTTTTTAACGAAAATGGTAAAAAAGCAATTATTATCGCTCGTTTTATGCCTGTTGTTCGTACAATAATTCCATTTATTTGCGGTGTTACAAACCTTAATTATCGCACATTTATTACCTATAGTTTTATAGGCGCGGTACTTTGGGTTGGTGTTATTTCTCTTTTGGGACACACATTAGGTCAGTTTGACATTGTAAAAAATAATTTAGAGAAATTCATTTTCGGAATTATATTATTGGCGAATATGCCGTTGATTATCCAAATTGTGAAAGCTCAATTCAATAAAAATAAAACAGAAGAATGAGACAATTTGGATTAATCGGAAGAAATATTTCCTATTCATTTTCTAAATCTTATTTTGCTGAAAAATTTAAAAACGAAAACATTGTAGACGCTGTCTACAATGTTTTTGATTTACAGCAAATCGATGAAGTAGAAAAAGTATTCGAAACCGAAGGTTTAGTGGGCTTTAATGTTACAATTCCTTACAAACAAGAAATCATTCCATTTTTGGACGAATTATCACCAGAAGCTAAAGCAATTGGTGCGGTTAATACAGTTTTGATACAAGATGGAAAACGAATCGGGCATAATACAGATTGTTATGGTTTTCATCATTCGATAGAACCTATTTTAGAACCTCATCATAAAAAAGCATTGGTGTTAGGAAATGGAGGTGCTGCAAAAGCGGTTTTTTATATTCTTGATTTATTGAAAATTGAATATAAAATAGTTTCAAGAACAAAAACTGAAAATCATTATTCATATGATGAATTAAATAAAGAAATCATTCATAATCATCAAATTATTGTGAATTGTTCGCCAGCTGGTACTTTTCCAAATACTGAAATCGCTCCACTTCTACCCTACCAATTTATCAACGAAAATCATTTATTGTACGACTTGATTTACAATCCACCATTGACAAAATTTTTAGAAAATGGTCAACAAAATGGAGCCAAAATAAAAAATGGTCACGAAATGTTGGTTCTACAAGCCGAAAAAGCTTGGGAAATTTGGAATAATCGTACAAAATAGACTTGATATTGTCCTCAAATTTTATTAGATTTGAGAAACAAAACTTAATTTCTTATGAATACTGAAATGGATAACCTGCAAAATGCAGACGGAGAACAATTACCTAAACCTGCAAATACAAACGACTCTAACACGGAATCTTACAAAACGGTAGAGTTAACGAACCAAGAAAAAATAAGCGATATTTCGTTCAAAGATTACGAAAAATTTAGTTTTGATGTTTTGATTAACGAAGCAAAAAATCTATTAAGCAAATATGATGTTCAAGAGATTCGCGAGCATTTTAATCAAATTCGTGATGCATTCAAAACTAAATTAGAAGAAGATGAAGCTGCAAAAAAAGAAGCTTTCTTAAGTGAAGGTGGTGATGAATTAGATTTTAAATACGAAACATCTTTTAGAGCAAAATTTAACGCTGTTTACAACGATTTTAAAAATCAATTAGCAGTTTTTCATAAAGAAAACGAAAAAAAGGAATCTGATAATTTAAAGGAACGTTTAGAAATTATTGACGAATTGAAAGCCTTGTATCAAGAACCAAGTGATTCTTCGGCGGCAATGTTCAAGAAATTTCGTGAGTTAAAAACTCGTTGGCACAATGCAGGAAGAATTCCGAGCAAAAATGCTGAAAATGTATTCAAAAATTATTTTTTCCACTTAGATAATTTCTACACATATTTGGATATGAATAAGGAATTGCAAACATTGGATTATGCACATAATCTGGAAGTTCGTCAATCGATTATTAAACGTGCAGAAGAATTAATTGGAGAGCAAAACGTGCAAAAAGCTTTGAATGAATTGCAATATTTGCATCGTTTATGGAAAGAAGAAGCCGTCCCTGTACAAGAAGATTTGCGCGAACCAACGTGGCAAAAATTCAAAGAATTAACAAATAAAATTCATGACCGTAAAGGGGAATTGAATGAAAAAATAAAACAAGAGCAAAAAGATAATTTAGAAAAGAAGAATCAAATTATCGCTCGTATCAAAGAAATTTCTGAGCAAGCAACAACAAAATCGCATGGCGATTGGCAAAAAGCTATTTCTGAAATAAACTCTTTGCGTGAGAACTTTATCACAATTGGACGTGTTCCGAAAGATAAAAATTCTGCAACTTGGGAAGCTTTCAAAGAAGTGACAAGACAATTTAATCACATCAAAAATGATTTCTATAAAAATCTAAAATCAGAGCAACAACTGAATCTTGAAAAGAAATTGGCTTTGTTAGAAATTGCAAAACAACATACGGAAAGCACGGATTGGAATGCTTCTGTACAAGTGATTAAAAAAATCCAAAATGATTGGAAAAAAATTGGACATGTTCCAAGAAAAAATTCAGACAAAATCTGGAAAGAATTCAAAGATACATGTAATCAATTCTTTGATCGTTACAAAAAACGTCACGAACAAGCGAATCAAAAAATGGAACAAAATTTAGAAAAGAAACAAGCTTTCTTAGACGATTTCAAAAATCAAACGATTTCTGAAAACAAAGAAGAGGCGTTGAAACAACTAGAAGAAATCCAACATAATTGGACAAGTTTAGGAAAAGTTCCATCAGAAAAAACTTCAATCAATCAAGAATTTACAGATGTTTACCACAAAAAATTAGATGCTTTAAATCTTTCTAAAAATGAATTGAACGATTATAAGTTGAAATCATTTGTCAATAAAGTAAAATCTGGAAATAATGGAAATTTATTGGATGACGAGATTAGAAAAACACGTAAAATAATTGAGGATTTAGAAAAAGAAATCAATCAATTGGATAATAATGTACATTTCTTTTCGAATGCAAATGAGAATAATCCTTTATTAAAAGACGTTTACAAACAAATTGACGATAAACGTAAAAAATTAATTGAAGCAGAAATCAAACTGAAAACATTATTCAATATTGATTTTAATGCATAATTTTTAGGCATGACACAACAATCTATCGATGAGCAATATATGGCTCGTTGTATACAAATTGCAACAAACGGGTTAGGAACAACATATCCTAATCCGTTTGTTGGTTCTATTATTGTACATAACAACAAAATTATAGGCGAAGGTTTTACGTCAGAATATGGCGGACCGCACGCCGAAGTGAACGCTATTAATTCGGTTAAAAATCAAGAATTATTAAAAGAATCTACGTTATATGTTACGTTAGAGCCTTGTTCGCATCACGGAAAAACGCCTCCTTGTGCGGATTTGATTATAGAAAAAGAAATTCCAAAAGTCATAATTGGAACTTTAGATCCTTTTGCGAAAGTAAATGGGCAAGGTTATTTACGTTTGTTGAAAAATGGTGTTGATGTAACGCTTGGTGTTTTGGAAAAAGAATGTATCAAACTCAATAAGCGTTTTATAACATTTCATCAGAAAAAACGTCCATATATTATCTTAAAATGGGCGCAAACAGAAGACGGATACATGGGGCGTGATGATGTACAATTGTGGATTACAAACCAATATACAAAACAGTTAGTACATAAATGGCGAACGGAAGAACAAGCTATTTTGGTTGGAAAAAACACCGCTTTGATTGATAATCCACAACTTAACACACGATTATGGAAAGGAAATAATCCGTTGAGAATTGCGATTGACAAAAACTTAGCGATTCCGAGAAGTTTCCATTTGTTTGATCAAACACAACCTACTGTAATTTTCAATTCGATTGAAAATTGTTCTGAAGAAAATTTAGAACTTGTTCAATTAGATTTTACGCAAAAAATATTGCCACAAGTGATGGATTATTTATACGAAAACAATGTTCAATCCTTAATTATTGAAGGTGGAAGTGATACCATACGACATTTTATTGATGCTGATTTGTGGGATGAAGCACGAATTTTGAGCTCGGATACTATTTGGAATGAAGGAATTTTAGCTCCTCGACTGAAAGGAACACGAACTGAAAAACATCGTTTTCTGAATGATGAATTAAATATTTTCGAAAATAGAATAGAAATTGAAGAGCCTTAGATTTTAAGGTTCTTTTTTTATTTATGATTTATTTGAATTTATTAAAATTTTCGTTTAATAATTATTTCAGAAAATTTATTCTTCTCAAATTCTATGTTATTTATTGATTCAACAAGAAAACTCATTTTATAAAATTTATTTTGTAGCTTAAATATTAATTTCCCACCAACATTATCAATTTTATAATTAAAAATATTTTGTTTTTTTGTTACATAGCAAAATGATGGTTCATTACAATTTTGGCAATCAATTAAATTTACTTTATTATTTTTCAAAAATCTAAATTCTATTGTACGACGAAATTGAAATTTAGATTTTCCAATTGAACTATTATAAATCTTCAGATTTTCAGTTTTGTAAAACATACTATCTTGATTATCTGTAATAATTCTATAATTATAATCTATCATTGAATTATTAATGATCCTTTTAAATTCCTTCTTTGAAATACTCTGGCAAAAAGAATACTCGAACACATTAGTATGAATAAAAATAAATAAGCTTTCATTTATATTAAATTTTTTCATCATTCATAAATATAAAACCTTTTTTCTTTAAAAGTACTATTTAAACTATCTTTGCGCTACTTTTCAATACAACATGACGGACAATTATCGTACAATCGAGAAAGCGGTGGAAGATGTAATTTTCAAAGAATTGGGTAGTAAGTTTATTAATTTTGCTTATCCAATTGAAAATGAAGATGACATCAAAATTTATTTGGATCAATTACGCGAAATTCATCCCGATGCAAATCATCATTGTTACGCGTACGCTCTTGGTATAGATGGTAAAAATCATCGTGCAAATGATGACGGTGAGCCAAATGGTTCGGCTGGTTTACCAATTTATAATCAAATTTTATCAAGCGAAATCACCAATGTTTTAATTGTTTCTGTACGTTATTTTGGTGGAACAAAATTAGGAATTCCTGGTTTGGTAAAAGCCTATAAATATGCGGCACAAGTTGTGTTAGAAGAAGCAAATATTGTAGAAAAATTTGTTTCAAAACGTGTGAAAATGGTTTTTAACTATGATCAACAAGGAATTGTAGAACGCAATGTCTATCGGATTTCTGGAGAAATTAAAGACAAACATTTTTCTGATAAATGTATGTTTACAATTTCAGTAAGAGAAAGTAAATTGGAAGAATTTATTCGCATGTTTGACGAATATTATCAAATGGAAATTAAAATTATTGACTAATGCTAAATAGCTTAACTTCTTTACGTTTTTTCTTTGCTTTTGTCGTTTTCTTAAGCCATTTAACGTTTGTAAAAACTGATTTAGCTTGGTATAATTATCTAAAAAATAACGTCTTTTTCGAAGGTTATCTTGGTGTTGGTTTTTTCTTTATTTTAAGCGGATTTGTTATAGCGCTTAATTACGAAAAGAAAGTCATCGACAATCCAAATTTTGATAAAAAGAAGTTTTATATCGCGCGAATTGCTCGAATTTATCCACTTCATGTCCTAACCTTTTGTGTCATGTTACCATTTGTTATCATCAATGTTTGGCAAGGTTATTTTCATTGGGATATTGCAGGTGCGAACTTATTTTTATTGCAATCTTATATTCCGGTAAAAGATTTTTATTTCTCTATTAATAACGTTTCCTGGAGTATTTCGACCGAATTATTTTTCTATTTGATGTTTCCTTTTTATGTGATTTGGTTGCATAAATTCCCGAAACTGAAATATATTTTATTACTAATTATTCCGATTATTATTTTTGCAGAACCTTATTTCAGAACAAATATGAAATTGGAAAAAGCGATTTTTTACATCAATCCAATTGTTCGCAGTTTCGATTTTATTTTAGGAATTATTACCTGTCAAATCTATAAAAAGATAAAAGATACGCCTATCAATTTTTCGAGAGGAACTTTAATAGAAATCGCTGCAATTGCTGTTTTGGCAATCTTTTTCTACTTCCACAATGATGTTGCGAGAGCTTTTCGTTACGGAATTTATTATTGGATTCCGATGGTTGGAATTGTCCTAATTTTTGCTTTACAAAAAGGTTTCTTTTCGAGAATTCTTCAACATAAAACATTGGTTTATTTAGGTGAAATTAGTTTTGCATTTTATATGATTCATATGATTGTGATAAAATATGGAAATCAATATTTACCGAAAATCAATGATTTTCAGAAAATTGGAATTTATTTCGTAATTGCTTTAATTTTAAGTGCATTAACGTTTGAATATTTTGAGAAACCCGTTGCGAAGTGGATCAAAGATAAAGTGAAGTAGTAGCGAGTATTTCTAAAAAATTAATTCAAATAGTTGATTATAACTGAGATTGTGACAATAATAATTGAAACAACAATCAAAATATCTAAGTAATTTATTTTTTTTGAACCAAAATTTGTAGTTCGTTTGCGTTTTCTTGAATACACTATTTCTTTGTTCATTTTTTTAAGAAAGTAAATAAGCCGCGAGACACCACGACTTATTTGTCAAATAATTAATAGTACATTATATAGTTTAATAGTTCTCAGTAATCCTATTGGTACTTGTAACAGCTTCCTGTTTTCTTCGCCGATTTACCTGCCATTTTATCAGATAATAATAAAATAAATGGGCATCTAACCTCTGCAGCTTGTTGTTTTAAAACTTTTTCTGCACGTTCATCTTTTCCATTTCCTGATCTGAAATTGATCATACCTGTTTTAGATTTCAAATCATCTCCTTTTTTTAGACCTGCTACTAAAGCCTTATCTTCCAAAATAATCACTTTCCCCCAATCTTTATCATCAGTAATTTCAATTTTATTAGAAACATCCTCAATACGCGTACTTTTCCCGTAAAATACTTTATTAACAGAATATTTACTCAAAGACTGTATAGCATCTTCTCCATCATACGTATACTCTACCGTAAATTCACCTACACGTTTGATTTGACCTTCGATAATTTCTCCAGAATGTTTGTAAATTTTATCTACTTGTCCAAAAGCTACCGAAGCCATAAGACCTAATCCTAAAATAAAAATGTTTTTCATTGTTAATTGTTTTTAATATTGACTTAATTTTAATTGATTTCTAAAATACTTTCAGTTTCGTTGATTGTAATTATGGTTTTTAGAGGACTAGATTCCATTAAACCATAATTTTCTTTTAGATTGGTGGTCGGTTTTTTCAATAAATCAATTAATTGATCAATTGATTCTTGATAGATTTTCTTTTTTGTTGAGTTCTTAACTAATGAAATATAATACGTCTTATAGTTTTTCTTAATTGGAGCTTCTTTTTCTATTTCTTCTGCAATATTTTTAAAGAAACTAGTTCTATTTTCAGAATTTTTGACCACAATACGTTTTATATTTTTACCTTCAGTTTCTACCTCAATATTCAACGTATATGGTTCTATTTTTACTGAATTGAACATTACTTTTTGATTTCCAAAATTGTCTTCAATAGATGTAGAAGAAACCTTATAAAAATCTTCAAACTCATTTACACGATTTCCAATAAATTGTTTTAAATTTTTGTAATCCAAATTTTGAGAAAAACCCAAACTACACAACAGTACTAATAAAGTAGATAAAATAGTCTTCATTTTTAATAAATAATTAGCTATTAACACCAGATTTATGTGTTAAATAAATTCTTTGCAAATTTTAAGATTCAGTACATAAATTCCTATTTTTGCAGGAGTAGTTAAAAGGTAGTTTCATAATTACTACCTACGGGTAGTTGAATTACTTTACTAAATATCAGTTATATAATAAAAATGAACAACAAAATACTTTTTATCTTCTTTACATTATTTTTTACCCAGGTAGGGATAGGAAATACAATAAATTCCGAAATTCTAAAGAAAGAAATCTCATATTATAATGAAATCGGTTCATTTGATAAATCAATTATCAAATTAGATAGTATTATACATTCTAAAAACGTAACGAATTACGATTTATATAATTTGTATTTGTTAAAATATCTTACGTATAAAACATTATTAAATTATCCAGAAGCAGAAGAAAATTTAAACGTTGCTGAAAAATATGGTTTAAAAAGTTCAAAATACAAAGCCGAAGTTGAGACAAGAGTTTTGATTGAACGAATATTTATCCAATTTGATTATTTAAAATATGATAAGGTTGAGGAATTGCTCCAAAAAGTAAATAAATCCAATTTAAAATATTTGGATGCCGAAACGTATGGTTTTTATATTTCTGTTCTAGGCACAATGAATAGTTTAAATAAAAATTATATTCAAGCAGAAAAAGATTATTTGGATGGTATAGAAATTTTGAAGCAAAAATCTCCCAAACATTTACCTAATATTTATAGAAAGCTTTTACACTTATATACAGAAACAAAAGATAATAAGAAGGCTTTAGAAGCTTTTAACAAAGGGTTGTATTATGCAAAACATTATGGTATAAAACTTTATATTTTGAATATGTACGAATCTCTTACTTGGCATTATGCTCAGAATGAAGTTTGGGAAAAAGCATATAAAACAAGATTAATTGTGAATGATCTTGCAACTGATTATGATGCAATTAATCAAAGTGGAAAATTACAAAATTTAGAAAGAGAAATCATTAACAAGCGAAATGATTTAGAAGTTCGAAATCAGAAAAATATCCGACTATTTCTGGTTATTATTTCTGCAATTTTGATCATATTATTAATTGTTCTTTATAAATTCTACAAGATAAACATCGAAAAAAGAAAACTTGTTGAAAACGAAAATGAACGGATGAGAAATAAACTTTCTAATTTGATTAATCATTCAAATAATGCAAATCAAGTTGAAAAGAAAATCATTTTAAGTGATTATAATCTTTCGGAAAGGCAATTGGATATCATCGAATTAGTGAAGAAAGGATTTACAAATAAAGAAATTGCAACTGAACTCTATATTTCTGAGAATACAGTGAAATATCATTTGAAGGTTATTTACAATACTTTGGGAATAGAGAGTCGTAATTCGTTGTAAATAAAGGCAATATCCAAAAAACTGTGTAAACATAAATTAAGGTGGGTTTAGTAACTCACCTTATTTATTTTATTAAATTTAT
>NZ_JACAGG010000016.1:0-67294 GCF_030324375.1 Empedobacter sp. R132-2 | reverse complement strand
AGTACATTAATAAAACATACTTTAATCGAAATATTAATAATCTAAAAACTCAAATTATTTAAAATGCACAACGGGTACTTTATAATATTTTAAAACATAATGAGCATAATCATCACCTTTTTTGATATAAAATAGGGTTTTAAAATCTTTAGAATTTATATTTCTTTTTTCGAAAAATTTTTCACTTTCTTTAATTAAATTAGAGTGAATTATCTGTTCATTTTCACAAGAATTAAATAAGAGAAATGTAAAAAGTATCAGAATAAAATATTTCATATATAATCCGCAAAACGAAAAGTACAGAATTTCAAAACGAAATGTATAATAAAATCACAAATATTAAAGCCGTTTAAGTATGATTTAAACAGCTTTTAATATAGATTTAATTCAACTTATACAACATCATATCGGTATACTTGGCAGAATGATTAAGCGTTGTGTTGATACAAACCGTTGTAGAGCCACTAAATGGATTTACTTCAGCAATTGAGGTTCTGTCTTCCATCCATTGACAAAGTTCAACGATTTGGCTTTTATTAGACGTAAAGTATAAGTAATTTGTATTCACTAATACGTCCAAAACATTCAAATAATCCTTTAATTTCCAATAATTATTACTATTGTAAGTTGAGCAATCAGTACTCAAATATGGTGGATCAACTAAGAAAACTACATCTTTCAAATCTTTATAGTGATCAAACAAATCTTTATAATCTTGATGAACGATTTCTACCCCATTCAAGTAGTCATCAGTCACATAATTACTTTGTCGTACATTGTTATAAAAGGTTTGTTTTGCTAAATCATTGTAATTAGTAACATACTTTGCACTAAATAATAATGAACTGGATAAAGTAATATAATCAACATATCCCAATCTACATTCTTCATCTTTAATCAATTCTAATAGTTTCAATTTATACGGTTCAGGTATTAATTTATCTTTAGGCAATCCGTTTGTAATTGCTCTAATTTTATCAAGTAATACATTCGTTTGAGCAACTGCTGTTAATCGTTTGCTGAAATCATCATAATCATTATATATAACTTTTGCATTAGGTTTTAGTTGTTTTACAGTATGACTTAGAATACCACTACCTCCAAATAAATCAACATAAGTTGCATTATCTGAACTATTTACTAAAACTTCCTTTATATGGCTTAAAAATTTTCTCTTTTGCCCTTGAAAAGGCAATGGACTTTGTGTGTAATTTTTCATTTTTTACTCTAATTATTAATATATTTGCATCTCTCACATTCATCAAAATATAAACGCATCAAAGGATCAGAAGACTTATGTCCTCCGACGACCTTTGATGCGTCAGTTTAAAATGAATGTGAGAGTTTTTTTTAAATGTCGGAGGATACTTTTACCTCCTTTTCTTTTATAGTGCAGCGTTAAAGCTTTTTAGAATAACGGGACACTCTACCGAATTTTATTCGATAAATTATTCTACTTCAAAACCATCTACAATAGTCTTACAAGAAGCTGTAACATGATCGATAGTTGCGCCTAAATTTGGAATTGATTTCGAAATTTTGAAATCTAATTGACCAATCTCCGCAAAATAACTTCCTGTTATCAACTTGTCGTTTGACTCTGCTTTAGCAGACACATAGAAACTGATTGCTTTTGGTTTCTGACCATTTTCATAATTAAATGAGTAAATTGCTTGATGCGTTTCTGAAATGCTTTCTGAAAGTATTTCTGTGATTGAACGCTGCACTAATTCGAATTGATTTGTTTCCATTGTTATTTGATATAATTTAAATTTTGTGTTTCTACTATTTTACCTGCCTGAACATAATAAACTGTTGAATATTGTTCAAATTTTTGATTTCCTGTTGTTCCGTCTCGCATTGAAAAAACGCCTTCTATCGCTCGGAAATACCAACCGTCCGTGATATTATCCACTCTCGTTGAATTAGTTGTTTTATAACCAACATAATTAGCATATTGCGCGTTATTTGGATGCGTGCCATTATAATATTCCCAACATATGTACACATTTGTATAACTATACTTATACACCCAATAGATATACGGAAAATACTCGTCAGGCATATGTCGCGTTGAATCTACATTTACATTGTTTTCAATGAATGTTTTTAAATCATTTTTGACTGTATTGTAATCTCTTGTTGTAATGTTAGTTTTCAATAACGTTGAACGCGACCAACTTTCAGATGTGTAATTAACAGGAACTAATCCACGTACTGAGTCTAATTGAAACAATGGAGCTCCAGTCTCATTATACATGTTGAAAATCCATTTTGTTCCATCATATCCACGCTCGAAAGCAATAATTCCATTGCTATGATATCCACGTTCAAAACCTCCATGTGACATTGTCCAACGTGCTTGATATCGATTGGCAAAGTTTGCACCTGCAAAAAGAAAAATTGAATCGTCACCATTATCTCTAATACCTGAAAGCCCTCCTGTTCCTGTCGTTCCTTGACCAACCAGCGCAACACCTGTTGCAATCACATTATTATCTACCGTAGTTCCTAAGAAACTTGTGATCTTATTAATACGTTCAATCGTTGTATTTACCTGATTAATAGCTGAAGTATTCGCATTAACACCTAATCGTAATTTATCATTTATAGTTACTACAAGTGTAATATTCTGGTCATAATACGCTTTGAATTTTGCACGAAAAACATCACCTACTATTGGACTATCTGATGAAATATCAACTAATAATGGCGTTATGTAATTAAATAAGTCATTATAACTATTAGTGAAATTTATGGTTGATATTCCGTTGTTAATTGCTAAACTATAATTACTTGTATATTCAGATTTTATGCGATTCCACTCGTTTGATATTTGTTGTTTCTCACTTGCAGATAGAATATTATCATTTGAAATGTCAGTAACTTTTTGATTAGCTTGTTCAGCTAATTGCTTAGCTTGCAAAATACTTGATTCTACATCTTCTGGCGCTGGTGTCCAGTCTAGTGAAGGTTTTACATCACCTTCGAAAAGTGTAGCCCATCTAACGTGTGAATTACCTATTTCAGTGCCAGTCCACACGCCTTCTAAATGATGGTAAAAAATAATCCCCGTAGCGTCGTTAGTTGCTGTAAATTTCAAAATATAAGTACCATCAGTTGATGTTTTCCAATCCCACGACAAAACATCCCCATTATTCAATAAAACACCTATATAACCACCGTCCCAATTAACTAAATTAACAACCAAAGTGTATTGTTTGCCAGATAAAATTTTTCCATATAAACTGTAACCTCCTAGGTTATATTTTAACTCTCCAGCATCTTTATGCATCGGTACATTTGAGTTTTTTAACAAATTTCTTCCACCAATTTGAATGTTATTTACCAACCCCTGTGCGTGTTGTTTCGCAATTTCCATTTTCGCAGTCGCATCGGCTATCGCTCTTGCTTCTTCTTCATCAATAACACCATCAGCATAAGCATTAGCAGCAATTTTAGCTAAATTAGCCTGTGCTTCTGCATAGGATTTTGCAGCCGCTAAATTATCTTGCATTTGTTGGATACGTTCTTGTTCTTCAGCTGTAATCTGACCGTCTGCGTATGCTTCCAACTGAACTCGAAGTAAATTATCTTGCGCAGCAGCATATAGTTTTGACGCTTCCATTTTAGCAGTAGCATCGTCAATTGCTCTTTGTTCGGCAGCTGTAACTTTTCCGTCTGCATAAGCTTCAGCTTGAATACGTTTTAATTCGTCTTGTGCATCTGAATATGCTTTAGACGCGTTAATACTATTTTGTTTAGCTTGCTCAATACTCGCTTCTACATCTTCAGGCGCTGGAGTCCAGTCTAGTGAAGGTTTTACATCACCTTCGAAAAGTGTAGCCCATCTAACGTGTGAATTACCTATTTCAGTGCCAGTCCACACGCCTTCTAAATGATGGTAAAAAATAATCCCCGTAGCGTCGTTAGTTGCTGTAAATTTCAAAATATAAGTACCATCAGTTGATGTTTTCCAATCCCACGACAAAACATCCCCATTATTCAATAAAACACCTATATAACCACCGTCCCAATTAACTAAATTAACAACCAAAGTGTATTGTTTGCCAGATAAAATTTTTCCATATAAACTGTAACCTCCTAGGTTATATTTTAACTCTCCAGCATCTTTATGCATCGGTACATTTGAGTTTTTTAACAAATTTCTTCCACCAATTTGAATGTTATTTACCAACCCCTGTGCGTGTTGTTTCGCAATTTCCATTTTCGCAGTCGCATCGGCTATCGCTCTTGCTTCTTCTTCATCAATAACACCATCAGCATAAGCATTAGCAGCAATTTTAGCTAAATTAGCCTGTGCTTCTGCATAGGATTTTGCAGCCGCTAAATTATCTTGCATTTGTTGGATACGTTGTTGCTCCTCAGCTGTTATTTGACCGTCAGCGTACGCTTCCAATTGAACACGAAGTAAATTATCTTGTGCCGCAGCATAAATTTTAGCAGCTTCAGCTTTGGCAGTCGCATCGTCAATTGCTCGTTGTTCAGCAGCTGTAACTTTACCATCGGCATAAGCTTCGGTTTGAATTCTCTTCAATTCGTCTTGAGCATCAGAATATGCTTTTGATGCATTTATACTGTCAGTTTTGGATTGATCAATATTAATTTGAATTTGCGAAAAAGCAGGAGAATCTGATGTGAATTCAATTTTACCAACAACTTTTCGATTATCAATATCAATAAACAAATCACCGTTTTGTCCTAATATTTTACCTGAAGTAATTTCGCCACCATTGATCGTTGAGAATCCGTAAGATGTTTTAATCTTTCGAAATCCTTCCATTATTGAAGAGAGATATCCATATTCAAAATGATAGAAATTTGGATCAGCATCAAATTTTATTTGTTCAGTAGTAATTAAAAAACTGGCTTGATTTCCATCTCGTTGACATCTCAAATAAATGTAATTAAATACAGCTGAGATATTATTGATTTGTGCAGCTAAAATATTCCAAACTCTTTCAGAGTCTGCAATAGTAAAATGTACCATTTGCCCTGACGTATTACGAATTGTTGAATTATCAACAATATTCATCTGTACATCTTGTACTTGAAATTGCTGACTTCTTGCAGCAACTGATAACATTTTAGTTTCAATAGATAGTGGTTTTATTTTATCAGAATCAAAATAACCATCGGTGTCAAAAATATTATCTTGAATTTCTCTTGTAAATTGATAATTACGTCGAATGTTACGATCAACTTTTTGTTGATGAGTAATCACTTGATTTGCCCATCGCTGATCATCTAAATACTCGCGAACAATACGAGAAACTTGTACTTCATCTGCTAAATCAAAACTTACATCATATTGATCTTGCAAGTTCTTTGTCAATCCAATTACTCTGATATCAGCATCTAAATTAAAATCTGCATCAATCATCTTGATAGTTTTTCCTAAGACAATATCTATGTTTTGAGCTTCAAAGTAGAATGGATCAGATACCACATTATATTGTAAACGAGGTAAACAATTCGCTGTTAAATATTCTTCTGAGCGTCGTTTTAATTCTGCTTCAGCTTCTGTGACATATTGTAGAGGCATGATAATATCTGTTAAGACATATTCATCCCCAACAGCTGGACGCATTAACTCGCTTGGAACTGTAATCGCTTTTTCTTGTTCAGCAGGTTGTAATTCAAAAGTCTTTGTATTGAAATTAAACCCATGTTCTTTGACCTCTAATGTATAACCAGCTAATTGACCTGTATTAAACGTAACTTTTATAGTTGTATTCGGAATCAAGACATCAGACGAATTCAAATCGAATTCCAAACCATCATCTGTAAATTGAAGGATGTTTTCAGGGTTTATTGCCGTTACTTTTCCTTTTCGATTTGGATATACATCGTCAAACATTTCGGTATGCTCTATAATTCCAAATTTATCAACGTTTGCTTCCAAATAAGGAACATCCATTTTTAGACGCTTGCTATAATTACGATACTCACTTGAAATATTCTTTTCAGAACCGTAAGCGAATAAACGTGTAACAATATTAGATGAATCTACTCGTGAACGATACAATGATCTTAAACCTTTACGAATCCCATATTGTAACGTTAGACCTGAAAACTCTTTTTTTGTTGTAAAATGAATTGTTTTGTTTTTATCAATCCAAAATTCATTTTCAAACTCATCAGCAAGCATTGTTAATGCCGTTAATAGATTATGAGCAGAGAAAGAAAAATTCTTCGTTTCTGTATCATCTACAATTCCAAGTTTCCAATTATTTTGGACACGATTTGCATTTTGAATAATCAATTCTAAAACTCTTCTTGCATCACCCATTACTGAGAAATCAGATATTGAAAGTGTGTCAGAAGAGTCAGGAAAAAGCAATTGTATTTTCCCTAACTCATACTTAACACTTTCAAATTGCAAGGTATATTTGAATTGAATAGAACTTATTTTTTCTTCTTCAGGCGCAAGATTTAATATAAAACTTTGCCCATAGATTTCGACATAATCACCAATTAAAAACTCAACTGATTCAGAAAGAGTAAAACTCATATTTACAACTTCTTCACCCATAATTTGAGCTGTATAAGTTCCTTCAGCTACAACTGAAGCAATAGTTTGATTATTTCTTTTTATATTATAATACATTTGATTTTACTTGAATGGTTAAATCGAATTTTACAAACACTTTAACTACGTTTTTAAGGCGTTTTAAAGAGTGTTTAAAATTGTTTCCTGACTTATAGAAAAAATCATAAGTCATATCGTGATCATCAATGAACAACTGCTGCCAATTTGGTTTTGAAATCTCTTTGAAAAAAGCATTATATTTCGTCCAGAATTCAACATTATCATTTGCCATAATTGCACATTGTAATACAACTTCATTGTCTTTAAAAAATACTTTTCCTAAATGATACTCGTTCCCATTTTGATCGTTCCAATCAAAATTTAATGGTTCTTTACGTTCAGGATAAGACAATAACTTTTCACGACCTGTTAAAATTGCAAGCCCGTAAGAAGCTTTCAAATCTTGATTGTTAATTTTATCAGCCATAATTTCTATTAAGGAATTCCACCACTACGACCACCATCATCAGCCATTTTCTTCAATAATTCTTTTATTTTCGCTAATTCTGACAATGATAATTCGGTATTATTTGCAGTACGTTTTGTATTATTTTCGATAGCACCTAGAACTTCAATCATTCTACTTGTTGCAGCTAATTGCTGAGCAGCACCATTTTTCAGAATATTATTTGTTTCTAATTGTGTTAGTCTTAAACCACCAAATTGACCAGCCAACAAATCTGCTTGTTCAGCTGACATTCCCTCTATAGCTCCTTTCAATGAATTTGCAGAGGAAACAGAACCTGTCATATTTATGCCTGCTTGATTCATCATGTCCATGTATTGTTGCGCATCTTGTGCAAGCTTCAAATACATTTCTTGCCATTGTTTACGTTCTTCTTCAGATAAAACACCATCGCCCATCATTTCATAAAGTAAATCCTGAAGCTTTTGCATTTCAGGCTCAAGAACTTTGGCAGACATACCAGCTAATATTGCATTACGAAGGAAACCTTCTATATCATCAGCGAAATCAGCGAAAGACTTTTTACCCGATTTAATCCCTTCAATAATTGAATCTGCAATGGATTGAGAAGTCGTACCTGTTACAGCGTTTTTCAAATCTATTTCCAATTGACGTAAAGCATCGTCGATAGAACCATACTCTTCTTTCAATTTCTTCAATTGTTCATAGGCTTCTTTTGCATCACCTGTTAAAGGTTTCATCGCGTTTAACTTTTCAAGTTTAGCAAATAGTTCATCTGTTATCTGAGTGTCTTTATCTATTCCAAGTAAATTAGCTACTGAATCATAATGATCAACTACTTTGGTTTTTTTAGCAAAACCAAGAAAACCTCCTTTTTTCTTAAAGGTTTTATCGTAAATAGTTTCAGAACCAAGTAAACGTTTCCAAATCCTATCCATATCATCCATGACTGAAGCTTTATTTTTCTTCAAAGCCTCCATTTCTTCACGGATATTTTGAACACGAGAGACATAAAGATCATTTATTCGAGTTTCAATCAATTCACGATCCCGTAAAGTTTTATTGTATTCCAACTGTTGAGCAATGATTTCAGCTTGCCATTTTTTAAGTTCTTCAATTGCTTTTCTACGAGATTCACGAGCACGTTTACCCATTGAGAATAATTTACCAATCCATTTCACCAAAGCAGCGACTAATGCAACAATACCATCAACAATAGATTTCATAAAAGCATTTACAACTTTACCAACATCATCTGCTAATTCAGAAATTGTTTTCATAATCTGAGAAAGTTCTTCATTGGAATCAGCAAAAGCATCGGCTAATGCACCAGATATTTCTGATACAATTTCGAATCCTTTGACAACTTTTTGCATTTTCTCCAATTGAACACTCTCCAGTTCTTGATTAACTTCTTCAAGTGACTGTTGCTCTTGAGCAACTAATTCATTGTTTTTGTTTTGATACTTTGCAATTTCATCAAGAATTTTCTTCTTCTTTTCTAATGCGACTTTTTCTCTTGTTTCAAGTTCTGAGCGTCCTTTTACATTCTTTGCTTTCTCTAATTCTGACTTAACATATATTTGTTGCTCTTCTGTTAATGAATCTTTACTTAATTTATAATACTCTTCAATTGAAGCTATTCTAACATCAAGTTCTTTCTGGGAAATACCTGTTAAATCTGAAGACAAGTTTCTCCATATATCCAATGATTCATTTGCTTCAGCTTTTGCAGCATTTATTTTTGCATTTTTAATACGTTCAGCCTCTTGAAGTTTAGCAGTTTTTATTTGGGTATCATTTTCTTTTTCTAACTGTTTTATAGTCGCTAAATAGTCAATATTTATTTGCTTTATTTTATCTTGATAAATCAATGTAGCCTCATAAGCCGCTAAGTATTTCTGATCTCCAGTTTCTTTTTCTTCTTTTTTTTGTTTTTCTTGTAAATCAAGTAATGCTTTTAATCGAGCTGATTCTAAATTATTTCGTTGTTCAACTGGTTTAGACAATATTTTGTCAATTTCAGATTGAATACGTTCAGAAAATGTTTCAAAACCTATCATTTGGTTCTGATACTGTTTTGTAATCTCTTCAGCTCCGACTTTTGTTTTAAGCTGTTCAAAAGCAATAAAAATTTCTTTTTCTTTTTCGAGTTGTTTTAAGAGTTCATCAGTGCCTTGAGTATAAGTAACATTTGAGGTTTCGGTTTTTTCAAGTGTATCAATTTTGATGAGAACCTGAGAACCAAGTTTAGCTTTTTTAGCTTCCTCTCGTAGTTTATTATACTTATCCTTTATATCTTCAATTTCGCGAGTATTTTGATCTAAGGTTTGCTTATGAATATCCCTTTCTGTGTCTGCGATTTCTTGTAAAACACTTAACTGTTCATCTTTCAAACGTTTGGCTTCTTCAATAGCTTTTTTCTCTTCAGCTTCTTTCTTTTTGCGAGCTTCTTCCGATTTATCATCACGTTTTTTTGCTACTCCTGCTTCAAAAACAGCCTTTGCTTGCGTCCATTTTTCAAACTCAGCTTTATCATTTTTATAAAAAGCTATCTTTTTATTGAGAATAGAGCGTTCTAAGGCATCAGTATTTTTGCCTCGAGCTTTTGCAATCTCTAATTGTTTTTCGGCTGCTTCTATTTCAGCAGAAACTCCTTTACCTGTAACAATCTTTAATTTATCCGCAGCATCACTTGCTTTACCCATTAAATCCATTGATGTATTAAGCAACTTATTACCGTCAACTTGCTGTTTATACATATCTGCAACATACTTAATCGTCACCTGATCATAACCAGCTCCTTTTACAGCTTTCAAAGCCTGTTCTTTTGTTGGATAGTTTAAAAAATTCAGAATCTCTTCATTAGAAATATTTGTTTTTAATTTCTTTTTACCACCAAAAAAGTTATTGGTTGAAACATCCCATTTTTCAATAGTTTGGTTAATTTTTTCGTACCAAGCTAAGTCTCCAGTAGATAATGCTGTAATTTGCTCTAACAAAACTTTTTGCTTTTCAAGACTTAAAATATAAGCAGCGTCAGCCTGTGCTTTAATCTGCATATAGTTTACATATTCAGGTGCACGAGCAATAATTTTTGATTCAAGTTCAGCATAATCTTTAACTCTTCCTAACGTATCGCCAAGTTCTTTGTTGAAATCAGATACAGCTTGCTTTTTCTGACGTTCTGATAAAGTTGTCTCTTTATTTTGCTTTACTAAATACTGAAGAAGTGATATTTTTTTGGCATATAAATCATTGGCTTTTTTACCCACTTCAATATTACTTTCCAATTCGTCTGAAGTTAAACCAATAGCTTTTTTGACTTCGTCCCAATTTGAAATAAGTGCACCAAGTAATAGAATAAAAGCACCAACTCCTGTTGCAGCCAATGCAATACGAAAAGCTTTCAAAGCTCCAGTTGAATTTCCTACAACAATTGCATACAATCGTTGCAGCGCAATTTGTCCTGTTGTAACAACAGAATCAGATCGCTTTAATTCAATTTGAATTTGTTGTAAACCTTGCAGAATAGCCATTACAGACGTTACTTTTGCAATAGTTTGCTGTACATTTTCATTTTCAGAACCAAATAAAGCAGCCGCTCCTTGTGCCATAGAGAATCCAGCTGTGATTGCTGTAGTAGCACGTACTAAAGTATCAAGATTAGCCGATACTGAAGCACTCGCATTGATTTCTTGATTAACTCCAGCTAATGATGAACGTATTTCAATTGCACGTTGTTTTAATGCTTGATAACTTTCAGAACCTTGTTCATTTTCTAAACGCAACTTTGCCATATCCTGAATTAATTTTTCTAATTCAGTTTGCAATTGTACAGTCGTTTCTTTTTGCTCAACTATTTTATTTCCAAACTCATCAAAACCTGTTCGTCCTGCATTTTTAAGTGCTTTGATAGAGTTTTGAAGGTTTTCTATATTTTGATTTAATATTTGAACTTTAGCAGGATCAGTTTCTGTAGATAATTGTGCTTGAAATTCTTTTAAAGCATCATTCATTTGATCGATACTATTTCCTGTAGCATCATAAATTGCTGGCGCACGCCCTAACATTTCATTCGCTGCATTAATATCATTTGCTAATTCTGCAAACTCAGATGAAGCTGGATCGATGTCTGCTAATTTATTTGATACAAAATCTATCACAACGCCCAACTGATCCATTTCGTTTTCGGCTGCATTAATATGTTCCGATAAAACTTCCAATTCTTCAGGACTTGCGAAATTGGGCGTAAATGTTTTATCAGATATTTGATCAATCAATTTACCTGCTTCAACCAATTTATTATTTGCAGCTTCAAGTTGCGCTTGATCCATTAATTCAACACGTTGATTGGCTGAATCAATAATCGTTTTAATTGCTTTTTCAGCTTGCTGAATTTGATATTCATACACTTTTAGCTGTGTTGGATCAAAAGTATTTGCAACTTGTTCCTTTAACCAAACCAAAGCTTCAGCATGTCTTTTTATAGCATTAGATTGTGCTTCTGTTAATTTAGCATTTTCACTCAACGTGCCGTTTCCAGTTAATTGAGCTTGTACAAATTCGTTAAACTTTCGTTTTGTGTTTTCTAGTGACTTATCCAATTGCTCAGACGAAGCCATCAGCTTTTGAAAGTCTTGCATTAACTCTTCCGAATTAATTGCTATGCCTAATTCTATTGGGTCTAAATCACTCATATTTTTTTTGTTCTATTCGGCTCCTAACCAATTTGCTAAATCCTCATCGGATTCGAATTCTTCTTTTCCTTTCTTTTTGTAAGATGTTTTTGGTGCATCAGCAATCATTAATTGCAAAGCAGCAAAACTTGTATTGTAGATGATTTCGTTTTTCGACCAACCTGTTTCTTTTGCTACCATCCAAACAAAACCTGCAACGCTATGGAAGCTTTCGCTTGTTAACTCGTTGTCTCCTTCTGACTCAGATTCATTGGCATCGTTATCCGTGTCGCCTCTGTTAATCTGATAGTATTGATAAAATCCTGAATCCCGCCATAAACAATAACCAATTGAAACAATGAAAATAATTCTGTTGCTTGAAGTCCTCCACGAAGCCAATAAGCTACAAATGGAACTAAAAACTTCAACCAACGATTATTTAAAATTGATTCAGCGATTATCTTACTTACTGCTTTATCATGAAGTTGGATGATTTCAAACCCTTCAGGAATTGTCATTTCTTCAGTTGATTTGATTTGCATTTGTAAATAATGCACAGCTACTCGTTTTAAGGTGTAAATGGAAAGAGCTTTCACCACGAGATTTATTTTTTTCTTTCCGAATAAGCGTAAAAAAAGAGGTGCCGTGACTGGCACTTTGACACCTCTTTTTAATATAATATTCGCAGCTCTTTCTTCAAGTTTGAAATCCATTAAGGCGTTTTCTTACCAATTAAAACTGCTGGCTTTCCTGGACCAGGTGATTGAGGACGCAATGTGATTTCTAACAATGACAATCCATTTTTCACCAACTTGGTATTAAACTTCGCAATTACACGACATTTCGGGAAATGAAATGGTAAATCTGTGTTAGTCAATAATTCGATTGCTTGATAAATCTCAGGCATAACTGCTGGTTCTGCCCATTGTCCATTGACAACTGTTCCCCCTTTCAATTTAACCAACAACTCAGGTGAATAATCAAAAGTGGATAACTTGATACTTTTTGCACCTTTTATAGCGAATGTTTGAATTGGATCATCTTCCTGATCAGAATATTCATCTGTAATTTGTGGATCATCTTCTGTGAACTCACACGAATCACGATATGTTTGACATAATTCTTCTAATGCCGCTGGCATCGTTCCATCTGCTGAAACTTCTGCTGAACTAATCTTTTTTAAGCCGTATGTTTTTACTGTAGCCATTTAAATATGTTTTAAATATTGTTTAAACACTGATTAATCCTCTTTTTGGTCAGCTGGATTCTCTTCTGATTTTTGTTCAGAATTATCTTTTGACTCTTCTGAAGAACCTGTTTCTTCTTGACCTGTTTCATCAGATTTAGAAGCTAATTCGGTTTCTTTTTCTTGGATTTGAACTTTTAGTTTTTCAACTCCAGTTAAGTGATTTGGTTTTTTACCGTACAACTCTTCGTAACGTGCAGCTAACTGTTGACGCTCTTCGTCAGTTTTCGTTTCTTTAGTTTCGTTAACAGATTCTTTTTTTCCTTCTTCAAAAATTAATACTGAATCTGAAGTAAAATGATGAACTGTTTTGTCTGACAAATATCGACTATGGTCGTTTGCACGTTCTTTTTCCGTAAATCCTTGTTTGTCCGAACACACATATACTTCCTGTAAATTGTGTGCTTTCATCATTTCTGATGCTTTTGGAGCTAACTGCTCGCGAGTGATATTTTCTTGTGACATTATCTAAAAATTAAAAAGTTTGAGATTGAGCCCTAAACCAACATAAGGCGTTGTTTTGATTTGGTTATTTTGCTGATAGATTCCATATCCCAACTGAACACCAACACTAAAAGGACTTTCTTTTTTTTCTTCGACTCGAAATGTTTGTAAGCCTTTTATGGTAACTCTTGGATCATCGGAATAGACATCGATATAATTTGTTTTCTTACCTAAAAACCAAGATTTGTCGCTGTACCTTGCGATGTTCAAACCAACATCATAATTAACCGCTACCTGATTGCTATCTTGATTATAATTAAGTTTTAGCCATCTATCTTGATACACCAAATTATTAGCTTCATTAGGTTTTAATTGAACTTTTGCTTTCAACTCAGCGTTTACTTTTGTGACTTGATCTATTTTATTCAGCGAGATTTTTAACGCTTTTTCAAGACTGTCGGCATAGCTTTTGGAAAGTGCTAAACGCTTTGCAGCTTCATTGTCTGGAATGACTCGATCCTGATAAACGACATGTTCAATTGAATCTCTGATGTATTCTTTTATAACGGTCGCTTTGGCGCCTGTACTCACAAGATCATTGAATTGTTGTTCTTTTTCAGTCGATTTATGACATTCTCTAATTGCTAGTCCAGTTGCAACACAACTGATGAAGACTAATAATATGGTAATCAAATTTTTCATTTCAATATTTTTTTAACGAACCCTTCCGTTTTATCTCTAACTATCGAATCTTTTGTTTGCATTTCTTCTCGAAGCGATTGGTTTTCGGATTTGTAAAATATCATCCCTTCGTACAGTTGAATTCTGTCGTTTCGCTCTTCAAGAATGGTTTTAATTAATGCCTGTTTTTCTGCTTCGCAATGTTCCTGATCATCTTCTTTACGGACGAAAAGAAAACCGATAACTGTACAGGTGATTAATAACAATCCTATTAATAGTGAGATAACTACCGCTTTAGGGCGTTTTTCGATATCTTGAATTGAAAAAGGTTGCGGTAGTTCTGGTTTCATTACTGGTTAAATTGAATTAATATTTTAGCATACTTTTCAGCCAATCGTACTTTGTTTTTCTCATAATTCTCTAAATCTTTAGCATTTGTGATAAAACATACTTCTGTCAAAGCAGCTAAACCTTTTTTGTTTAGAACTGCTAATTTTCCACGTGCTGATTCGCTTTCAGTTTTTAAACCTCTTGATTTCAAATTCAACACATCCACATTAGCAGTAAGAATTTCAGCTGCTAACTTTTTCGATTTTACAGAAGCAACGTCTGAAACTAAAACTTCTGTTCCTGTACTAGTTGGATTTGCTGATGCGTTAAAATGAATATCAAAAACGATATCAGTACTTTTAGGAGAAATCTTCCTCAACACTTGTGAGAGTGTATCATTGTCATCATCAATTTGATAATCTTTGAATCCTATCTTTTTGAACTGAGAAACAACTAAGTTTCTCAATTCTTTCGTTAAGTCAGCTTCTTTAAGACCATTTCCAATTGCTCCTGAATCTTTATTGTGATGACCTGCAAATAAGAAAATCATTACGCTCCTGGTGCTTGCATTAAAACAGCTACACCTTCATAATTTTTACGTCTTGCACGTCCACCCGTTCTTACTAAGAAAGAATAAATATCTCCATAGTATTGTGGATCATTTGGACGTTCAAAAGCTTGTGTAGTACCAATTGCTTTTTCTGTCATATTTTTATTCCAGAATAAATTTCCTTCTGTATCTGTTGCTTCACCAACAGCACCAAATGCTTTAAATTCTTTACTTGTAGAATCCATTACGTAAACACTTGAACGCTCTAAAATAGACCAGCCTTGTACTTTATATAATACACCAGCTCTACGTTCAGTTTCTGATGTTGCAGCCATGTAAGTTGCTACAACTTGAGAATCAACAGGAAACATTTGTGCAATAGCTTCAGAAGTTAATAAACAATACATTTGTCCTTCTGTCCAAGCTTTTTGAGATTTAAAGAACGCTTTCATGCGTTGTAAATCTTTTAAAGAATATGCTTTTCTTTTTACAGTTGAATTACCATCAGAACTTGTAACATCAATTTCATTTCCATCAGTTAACAAAATATTTTTTGGTGGTAATTGATTATTATCTCCAACTGGAGAAATGACCAGATTTGTTAACATACCTTCAGCAACTTCCTCTGATAAATTAGCAACATCTTGATCTAAAATTGAACGACGTTTATCGTAACTTAATTCTACTGTATCCGCATTCGAAATACGCACAGGGTCAGTTGTATATTCATCAATTTTATATAAAATCTCTGAATCTTTACGTTCTGAAACCGTAGCAGGTAACAATGTTCTATTTTTTACAACCTTTGAAGGTTCTCCAGCTTGTGGAATATGAACAATTGTTCCATTAATAATATTGTCAGATGAAACGTCTGCAATATGTTGTAAGAAAGTATTATCCTGTAATAACTTTTCTTGAATGGTATCATGCCAAAATTCTACTTGTAATCCCATGTTTGATTTTTAAAAATTATTGATTTGGTTTTTTTCCGAATTGTTGTTCGAAACGTTGAGCGTAGTAGTCAGGATTATCAGCTTTCAATTTTCCTAAATGATTGCCTTTGTCTAATTCATCCCAACTCATTTTTTCTAATGCTGCAAGTTGCGCAGCAGGAGTTTCGAGTGTACCAGCAATTGGAGTACGTTTAGGCAAACTTGTTAATAATTTCAAACCAGCTTCGTAACCTGATTTAAGCACCATTTCATCGATTGGAGCTTTTCCCGCTTCATCAATTCGACCATCTTTAACGGCTTGATCTCGTTCTGCTTCATAAGAAGCTTTTAATTCAGCTTGTTGTTTGCCAATGACTGCATCATATTTCGCTTTTAATTCAGCCTTTTCGGTTTTCAACTGGGTGTTTTCAGTTGAGTATTTTAGTTCTAATGCTTTAATTGCATTTAAAACTTCTATTTCACCTGCTCCATCAGCAAGTTGCAAATGTGTTGTTATTAATTTCATATTCTGAATATTGATATGTTGATTATTAATTGATAAAGTCAATTGTTTGACCTGAGAATCTGTATATTGTTTACCATCCTTTTTGTTGTAAAGTGTTACAGAGTTTGCGTTACTT
Organism: Empedobacter sp. R132-2; assembly: GCF_030324375.1. Classification (NCBI taxonomy): domain Bacteria; kingdom Pseudomonadati; phylum Bacteroidota; class Flavobacteriia; order Flavobacteriales; family Weeksellaceae; genus Empedobacter; species Empedobacter sp. R132-2. The sequence continues at coordinate 50,751 of NZ_JACAGG010000016.1, read as the reverse complement.
GGAACTGCTACAAATGACACTTCAAAGAGTTCACATTTCAGTAACCATAATTCACCATCGATATAAACCATATCTTCAGGTTCGAAGAAAATCCCCATAGATACACTTACAATGGTTCCTTTGTTTACTTTTCGAACAACCTCCTTACCATCTAAATCCTCTGTATCAAATTCAGGTTTACCAACAAGTAACCCTTGTAATTGTTCTACATCAATCCATTTTCCTAATACATTCTTTGTATCGTTTTGATGATTGTTTAAACAAATTGGATTCGTATTAAATCTTGCTGATAAATCAATCCCATCAGTTTTTATTTTAAAACCGTAGGAATTCTTTTTTGATTCATCATTGAATACATATGATTTTTTCATCTTTCTAATTCCGTTTCTGATGCAAATTTTGGTTAGAAAAACCGCCTGTAAAAAAAGTCAATCTATGATACCTGAAAAATCAGGGTATCATACCCCAAATTCTAGGGTATCATAAGTGAAGTAATTTATTAGCTGAAGCTTACACGCCAACTTTGCTACATAATAAGAAGAAAATGGCAAGATTAACAGCAGAAAAACGCAAGGAAAAAGAGGAATTTGCGAAGCTTTTATTCACCAAGGAAAACGTTACGGATTTTGCAGAATTGAAACGACGTACTGGAGTGAGTGAAAAGACACTTCGAGCATGGGAAAAAGAAGGGAATTGGACGAAGTTAAAACGAAACATTGTTTTAACGCGTGATGAACAAATGGCTTTGATGTACGATGAACTAGCCGAAATCAACGAGTTTATTCGTAACAAACCCGAAGGCTCTCGATTTGCTGATCATAAAGAAGCTTCTGTTCGTCGTCAATTGGTAAAAGATATCAAAGATTTAGAAACTAAAGCAATGCTTCCTGAAATCATTAATTCATTAACTCAATTCTTAGACTTTGTACGACGAAATGATATTGAAGATACAAAACTGCTTGCCAATTATGTAGATCAATTTATTAAACAAAAATTAAGAAGCTAATGGCATTTGTTACAACAAAATCTCGAGAAGATAAAGCAGCTCTTGACTTTTGGGACGAATACTATAAATCCGTACAGAATACCGACATCGTTGACAGTTCAGAGCCTGAAGAGGTAAAAGAAAAACGAATCAAACGATTAGAAGCTGATCCAATCGAATGGATGAAACACCATTTCGAAAAGTACTGTACAGCAGAGTTTACAGATTTTCATAAGCGATTTATCAAAAGAGCTGTTCAGAACCCTGAAATCTATCTAACTAATGCTTGGTCGCGTGAGTTATCAAAAACAGGTGTAACGTTTTTGGTGATGATGTATTTGCATTGTACAGGACGCAAACGATTTACATTGATGATTTCTGCTACAAAAGATGCTGCCGAACGTTTATTGAAACCTTATAAACTTGCTTTTGAGAAAAACCCTCGATTACGAAATGATTATGGCGATCAAGTAAATTATGGTTCGTGGGCTGGTGATGATTTCACAACAAAGTCAGGTTCTCGTTTTATTGCTGTTGGAGCTGGACAAGCACCTCGTGGAGCTCGTAATGAAGAATTACGTCCTGACAGTATCATTATGGATGACTTTGATACGGACGAAGAATGTCGAAATCCTGATTTGATTGATAAAAAATGGGATTGGTTCGAGCAAGCTGTTTATGGTACTCGTTCAATTTCAAATCCTTTATTAACAATATGGAATGGAAATATTATCGCAGAAAACTGTTGTATTAAAAAAGCTATTCAAGTATCAGATTATTTTGAAATTGTTAATATACGTGATGAATTTGGACGTTCAACATGGTCTAAAAATTCAGAAGAACATATTGATAGAGTTTTATCAAAAATTTCAAAAGCATCAGGTCAAAAAGAATACTTTAACAATCCTATAATATTAGGAAAAGTTTTCGATAAGCTTCATTATGGCAAAATGCGTCCTTTAAAGGACTATAAATATTTAACAGCTTACACCGATCCATCATATAAACAAAAAGGAGATTTTAAAGCAACTGTTTTAATAGGTAGATGGAAAGATGAATATCACGTATTAAAGGTCTACTGTAAACAAACATCTACTGCTGAGATGTTGGATTGGCAATATGAAATTTTAGATTGGGTAAATGATCGAGTTCCTGTTTACTTCTGGATTGAGTGGCCATGGATTGATGATATGTTAAAAGAAGAAATTAAAAAGGCTAATAAGCGTCATGGGTTTACACTTCATTTAAAAGCTGACGATCGTAAAAAGCCTGAAAAATTCTATCGTATTGAATCAAGTTTAGAACCATTGAACTCTAATCATAAATTGATTTTTAATGAAGCTTTAAAAGATAATCCACACATGAAAGAAATGGAATATCAATTCTTAGCTCTTTCAATTAAATCACGGGCTCATGATGATGGTCCAGATGCAGTAGAAGGTGGAGTTTGGCGTGCTAATCATAAAGCAAAAGAGAATGTCGGACCTCCAATAGTTATAACTGCTCATCATAATCAAAAAAGATATTAATAACAGACGATTTCATTGAAATTTATCTTTAGTGTATAAAACAATATATTATGTATTTAACTGTAGAAGAATTAAAAACACACGCCTATGAAGAAGAAATAGGCGCAATCATACGAAACGACGAAACAATTGCTTTGGCTTCTATTGACATGGCAATTGAATATGCTTCCTCAAAATTAATGAAGCATTATGATATTGAAGCTGTTTTTGCAACAACTGGAAAAGCTCGCAATCCTTTGCTTTTAAAAATTGTAAAAGACATTGCAATTTGGGAACTAATCGGTTTAGCCAATCCAAGTATTGATTATGAAGACAAAAAGTTTCGTTATCAGCAAGCTGTAGATTGGTTGACAGCAGTATACAAAGGTATGCCAACCACATTACCACCAAAAACAGAATTAGATGATAGTAAAGCGTCAAGTTTCACATATCATTCTAACCCACCACGAACTAATTACTATTAATTATGACACGAAAAAATAGATTAAAAGCCAATCAGAAAAGCGGTAAACAAATCAATATATCACAAACATTAATTGTAAAACCACCGCAACGTAGTAGTGTTGGAATTGAGAAATGGCGAAATGCCATGAAACAAGCAGACAGAGGTCGACGTGCTCCATTGATAGAATTAATTCAAGAGATTATGGATTCTGATCCTGTTTTCTTCGAAGCATGGGATAAACGAGTTCGTGCCATTACAAATGCTGATATAGTTTTTCAAACAAAAGGAAAGGAGGTTGAAGAAATGATGGATTTCATTGATACAACTGAATTTGAGGAAACTTTAAAAGAAGCAATGAATACAATTCTTTTAGGGAAAACTGTTGGAGAATTAGATTTTGCAAATGGATATAAGTTCAATTTAATTGACCGTCGACATTTAAATACAGAAACAAAGCAAATCTTAATCAACCAATCTGATACAGTTGGTATTTCATATGAGAATAACGATTTCTTATTGAATCTTGGAAAGGATAATGATTTAGGTTTAGCAATGAAAGTGATGGCGTATGCAATTTTTAAACGGAATGGAGGTGCAGATTATGCGCAATTTTGTGAATTATTTGGCATCCCACAACTCGCAGGACTATACGATCCTGAAGATGAAAAAGGACGCGAGGAAATGGAATCAGCTTTCCAAAAACGTGGTTCTGCGGGTTCTATTGTCATGTCGAAAAATGGAGACATCAAAACGATTGGGAGTGAAACTTCAGGAAATGCAGTTGTACATGATGGATTTTTAAAATGGTGTGATGAGCAAATTCTAATTGGATTAATTGGCCAAACCATGACAACAAAAGATGGTGCGAGTTATTCTCAAGGTAAAATACACGGCGATACAGAAAACGATATCAACAAAGCTGATAGACGTTACATTCAAAGGATTTTAAATGAAAAACTTTTACCAATTCTTGAAAAACGTGGTTATCCTGTAAAAGGTGGTTGGTTTTCATTTCCTGAGAAAGAAAAAGCATTATCAAAAAAAGAACAATTAGAAATTGCAATTGAAGTAGACGAAAGAACAGAAGCTGGTATTGATGAAAAATATTGGTTCGAAAATTTTGGACTACCAAAAGGAAATAGAAAAGCTAAACCTGAAACAGAAGAGGAACCAACTCCTGAAGACGAAGAAGAAACTGATCCAATAGAAGAAAAAGCAACAAAAAAAACGAATCAAAAAAAGACGAGCAGATCTGTTCAAGGTAAAAAGGTACAAGCGCAAGAATTATCTTTTTGGAATAAGCTGAAGAATTTTTTCGACAAAGCTCCTCGATAGAACTCACGCTATACGAGGAGCTGGATTGGAAAGCTCTTGAAAAAGATTATGAAAATTGCAATCATTCTCATCAATTGAATTCTGATGACAATCAACCTGATTGGGCTGATTTATTAGCGGCTCAATGGATGGATACGGTAAAGGAAGTTTACAAGGATAAAGATTTACCAAAAGATAAGGTTTCACGCCCAATTGTCAAAACACAAGCAGAACGCTTTGAACAAGGTGTAAATTCTATTTTAGGAGAAGTTGATTTTGATTCACCAGAATTTTATTTACGTGAAGTTTTGCGCAAAAATATGTGGCAATTTTCTGCTGCTAAAAATTACAATGATTGCGTTCGTCTTAACAATTTGTTATTAGATGAGAATGGTAAATTAAGAAGCTGGAGCGACTTTTTATATGAAGCAAAAAAAGTCATTGGAGATTCGGTTCGTTATCTTAAAACAGAATACAATACCATTGTTGCAGGTGCTCAAATGAGCCGACTTTGGTACGAAATTCAACGAGATAAAGCCATCTTTCCATTTGTTCAATTTTTAGTTGTACAGGATGATCATACAAGTGAAATATGTAGTCCGTTACATGGATTAATATTTTCAGTGGATGATCCTGTATTAGCATATTATTTCCCGCCGAATCATTTTAATTGTCGTACAACAGTTAAAAAGTTACGTTATGGCGTTCCATCTCAGAATTACAATTTGCCTGATATTCCTGAAGCTTTTAAAAATAATGTTGCGCAAACTGGTGAAGTATTTACAAGTGAAAACAAATATATCGCGAATGCTCCGAAAGAATTAGGAAGTGATTTAGAATATTACGAAGAAAATGGAATTCATGTATCCAATTTAGCTGAGAAATTCTCAAAGAGTAAAGTAGAAAGAGAACGCCAAAAGCAAGAATTTGAAAATCGAAAAGTTGCAGCGAAAACATTGAATGAACATTTTAATGAAGAAACCTACATAATGCCTGAGATTTTACCACAACATTGGAGTTTTGATTTTCATTTTAAAGGGCAACCAATTGCAGGAAAAGTAACTGATATAAAAGTTGGTTCTGATTTTTGGGAGTTAGAAAGCTATGAAGGTAAATTCAAGAAAACAAAGCTTGGTCGAATGATCAAACATGGCCAGGAGCAATCAAATAATGTTGTGATTAAAATGAATCATAATATTCCATTAAAACAGATTAGTACCCAAATGCGTGAATTGTTTGATAAAAAGGAATTTCAGATTACAGCTTCAAGAATTTATATTATAGATCATAAAGGAAAGTTGATCTACATTTTTGATAAAGATAAATTCTATTAAAAATAAAGTAGGACTTAATTTCTTAAGTCCTACTGCCTTTAACCTAAAATCAAAGGGGGCACAGAATCGAAATCCCGTTGGTACAAATATACAACATTTTTAATTATGATTTAAAAACCTTTTAAACACTATTTAAATGGTAACAGATAGGCTAAAAAAAATACAAGAAGGACTTGCACAAACATTCCGAAATCTACCTCCAATATTAGGAGAAGAAGCAGTTAACTTTTCATTGAATAGTTTTGATCAAGAAGCTTGGAGTGGAGAATCTCAACAAGTCTGGAATAAGAGAAAAAATCCAACTAAATGGGGAAAGCCTGATGATACAGGGCGTGCTTTATTGGTGAAAACTGGACAATTAAAACGAAGTGTTCGAGTAATTCGAATTACAAATAATATGGTTTACATCGGAGCTGGAGGTGCTGATACACCTTATGCACGTGCTCACAATTTTGGTTTTCGTGGAAAAGTTGACCAGAATGTAAGAGCATTTACTCGCAAAATGAAAAACGGAAAAACGCAACAGGTAAAAGAACATCAACGTACGATTCATCAAAATATACCAAAGCGTCAATACATTGGTGGCGACAAAGATTCGCCTTATTTAAAAGCACGTTTACGTCGTGCATCAGTTTTAGAACTTAAAAAAATATTCAAATAATGGAGGAAATATTATACGAGCTAATTTTAGAAAAATTAGATGAAATCAAAGAGATAAAGTTTAGTGATTTAGACTTTGGACAATTAATGGTTGAAGTTCCTCCAATTGGCTATCCTGCTATTTTAGTGTCGATAGATTATCCAACAACAAACAATATCAGTCGATTATTACAAGAAGTAAGAGCAACTATCAAATTAACGATTGTCACTAAAGCAATTACAGAAACAAATAGTTTAGCTCCAAAAGAAATTAGAAGTCAAGGATTAGAATTTTTGCGATTACGCCAAAAGGTGTACAAGAAATTACAAGGTTTCGGAAACGAAGAATTTTATCCATTCGAACGAAAATCGATGCGAAATGAAACACTTAGGCAAGGTCTAAAAACAACTGTAATCCAGTTTGAGACATCTTTCCATGATGATAGCTCCAATTCATAAACGGAAAGTAATCTTTTAACGTAGTTGTCGTGTAATTCTCAGTTTCTAAATGACAGATATAGTCTGTGTGAGCCGCCAATAAATCAGCAATACGAGATTGAGATAAAAAGAATTCTTTCTCTAAGTTTTCTAAGCATTTAGAGAACTTTAAACCATTTAAAGAACTGTAAAAATAAAAGCGCGCAGTCAAAAGCTTATTGCGATCGGCAATAAGATTTTCGTTACGTCCTTTTTTGGTATTTACAGATTGATTGGCTTGCATGTTTACAAAATTAATAAACCCCAACTTGATTTGCAAATTGGGGTTTATTGTGGTTATTTACCAATCATCATTCGTAGATGAATCACCTAGTATATTTTTTTTAAGATCATCTAAAAAACGGTTCGCAAATGATTCTAAAGCTTCTTTCGATTTAGGATATCTAAGCTTTTCATTTTTTCCAAATATTCCAAGATTATACTCTAGGATATCTCCTTTCTCGCGATAGATATACAATGTTCTTAATTGCCCGTCTGTATATCGTGTCAAACTAACATTCGGGGCGTCAACTTTTATTTTCCCATCTTTAAAAGATAAAACAATAATATATCTATTTTGATAATAATGAATTGAATTTCGCGGTATATCGTGGGATGAAATGGCATTAATAGATATAGTTTCATTATCAACTTTGCTTATAACGTCCTTCGCTGATTTATAATATTTCGTCACAAAAATCATTGCTTTTGAAAACAATTCAGATTGAGATTGATTTGGAAAGTCTAAAACAACATAATCTTTTGTATTATCTTCTGAATTGACAAATCCTGAAGAATTTAAACGAAAGCTTTGAGCATTTATGTTGATTGAAACCAACATCAATAAAAGTAAAATGTATCTCATTTCAATTAATTTATTTACCAAATTTACAATATTCTATATAATATTAATTACGGTTTTCCATAAAATAACAAAAGCTAATCAACTAGAGTGGCGTTTGCTATTAATTATAATAAATTTTTCCTGTACTATCATATAATGATTTATTAATTTTAATTAAATCTTGGATTTCCAGGTATTTAATTAAACTTTCAGTATTTTCAGCTAATTTATTTTTAAAATTATTGAATTCTTTATCCTGATTGTATTCTAGGTCATTTATAAAATATAAATCTAATAAATCTTTTATTCCATTGTAGAATTGTTTCTTTGTAAAGTTATTATTTGAATTAATAAAATTTAATATTTTATCTGCTAAATTTATATCACTTATAGAATTATATGTAAATTCTTGTAATATTATTGATAAAATATCTCTTTCTAATTTATCATTTTTAGCTTTTTTTAAGTTATCTTCTACAAATTTTGAATATTCTAAATCTTTAGTTTCTATTAAATCTTTTAAAGTTTTATTTTCTCTTTCTAAATCTTCAATCTTTTTATTAGCTGTACGAGCATTTATAACATTTCTGTATTCAATAGCTTTCTCTTGTTCTAATTTACAAAATATTACATAACGCCTAAAAATTAATTTATTATAAAATATTTCAATTAAAAGTGATAGTAATTGAAATAAAAACAATGAAATAATTGAATATATTAATGCTGCTACAAACCTCCAATTAAATATCCACCAAATATCAGAATTATGATACATTTGTCTAATACAATCTATTTTAAGTTCAATAGTTGAACCTGAAAAGGATGTATACAATATTATATCCCAATTATATATAACTAAAAAAAATAAATAAAAATTAATCAAAGGATTTTTTAATCTCTCTAAAACAATCTCTTTGATATCGTCTTTAGTATCTTTTGCAAACTCTTGGACATCCATAAATATGTATTTTCCACAATATTACTAAAAATAAAAAAAGCAACCCATTAAGGATTGCTTTTAATTTTTATAAAACCACAAATTTTACAACTTGGCGGTTCTTGATATGCTAACGGATCAGACTCCCATTCATGCTCACATATATTTTGCAAAGATTGAATTGCAACATCAACATTCATCGCGTGGGTATCCGCTTTTTGCTTTTCCTTTAGTAACTTTTTGAAAAGCTCTATATCCAATTTTACTCCCATCGCTTTTGATTTAGGTAGGTTTCAGCATACGGCATTGCAGTCCCGTCTTTTTTCTTTTTATCACGTTCTTTTGGTAGATGTAACAAAGCCGCCAATTGTTCCATTGGTTTTAGCTTTTCGTACTTCTTTTTTGCAACGGATTTTGTTCCATGTTTTCCGTATTCTTCCCAAAATCGGTCAAAACTCAAATCAGCTGGTATCTCTTCGACTTTAAAGTCTTTGGCTTTTTGTTTCCATTCTTCCATCTTATCCAATGTGTAAGGTATATTGGTATAAAAGAACTTTACAATTCCTACAATCGTGTTAGAAATGTTATGTTGAAAGAGAATTAACCAACCATTAAGGTTGTATTCATAAATCACTTCACCTGTAAAGTGATCACTTGTTATGATGTATTTTTTCCCCTTCATCTTTTCTCATTATTTCACGGTAAATAAATAATTCTTTTATCAAGCCTCTCAGCTTTTCTACGAAATAAGCTATTGCTATTCCTGCTAAAATTCCTATTAAAAATTGATTAGTAATCATAATTGCTCGTGTATTTGGTTTGCGATTTTTAAAACAACCATATTGATATATGGATTTTTGGATTCAACCTGCTGAAAATCTCTTAAAATAAAATGAAGTGCATACGCTTGATGATATTTTAAACTGATTTTAAAAGCCTTCACATTCATTCGCTCTGTTATGAATTTTTTGAGCATCTTATCCGCCAATTCATAAATGATGGATTCTACTAATTTGGTTTCAGGCGTTGGAAGGCTTTGCTGGTTTATTCTGTTCTCGATGATTTGATTAATAACATTCAATTCATCATTTTTTAGTTCAAATTTTATTTTATTCATACTCCAAGTTTTTTACTAATCCTTTCAATTGAGGTTCTGTAAATTTTTTACATACTATTTCTGAACGTTCAATTGATATAACTTCTCCTGTATCTTCATCTACAAAATCCTCATCCCAATAACCTCTTATAATACCGTTATTATCTTCAATTCGTTTATAAAAATTTAGATAATTTTTATATTCTAATTCGTTTAGCTCAACAAGTAGTTGAAGTACTTTTTTACGTTTACCTTCTAATCTTGTCATCCTATTTCCATTTTGATTTTACCATGTTTTCAAGTGCTTTAATGACTTTCGAGATATCCTCGTAATTCATATCCTTTAATTTCTTATCCTGTACTGGACATCTTGCTGATCTAAACCAACCGCCTAAGCGTTCTAAACTTGCAAAACCTGTTTGCTCATCTATCCAATCAAGCTCACGAGCTAAGGATAATATTTTCATGTGTCGAGGATTGTTTTTGTCAAAGAGCGCATAAGAAGTGTAATCTGCAACTCTACCAGTCGTTAAGTAAGTTATTACGTCGTCAGCTTCGTTTCTTGAAAGGTCTTTTGTAGATTTTACCTCTCTAAAAAGAAACTCGGAAAAGAACTCCAACCGTTCATCACGGCTGGAGAATTTTCCACTACAAATCGTTTGGATTTGCTGTATTTGACGTGGTTCAATTTCTGTCATCATTCAATATTTTTAAATTTAACTTTAACGTCCTTTTGAATAGCCTTTAAATGGTTTTTAAAGAGTGAGATCTCAAACCATTCGAATTTTACTTCAGGAATCCATTTTCCTGATTCAGATTGATAAACAGCTTTGCCGTTTACTAAATATCCTTTGTCTGATAATTGTGTGATTTGGTATGGCATTTTTAATCGTGATTTTTAGTTCTTTTAAAATATAAACAAGTAAACAAACCTGTGATACATAGCAACCATGTTCCAACCATGATTGCTATTGCTTCTAACATTAATATCATTAATCGATTGAAAAATTAAAGTTGACACGTCTAATATTTCCTTCGCCAAAATCAACCATTTTGTAACCTCGTGCAAAACGTGAAGTTCTAATATCAATCAAAGCCTTGTCGATGATGTCCATTCCTTCAGAGAACAATTCGCTGTTAGCACGATCACGCATTTTGTTCAATTCTCTAACTTTTCGTGGATCATAGTTTCCATTCGCATCAGTTTTAAGAGCGATTTCCAAGAACTCCATTAAAATTTTTTCGTTTTCAGTTTCTCCAGCAAGGCTCGACATATATTCTCTGATCTTGACAATTCCTTCGCCTTCTGTTCCGTTGAATGTTGGTTTTACGTTCCAACCAACTTTTATCGACGCAGAACCATCATCAAGTGTAAAAGTGTGCGAATCTTGCTCACGCTTTTTATTTCCATACACTTCAGCTCTTAATTCGATGGCTGGCTCTACGTGTTTGAAAAGATTAAGTAAACGTTCCTCCACATCATCACGTTTATCGATGAAAAAAGGCACTTCAGATAGAACCACATCATTCTCTAATTTTTTAAGCAAATCTTTGTCTTGTTGCTTTTTTGCCTTCTCAGCTTTTTCCTTTTCTTTGATTTGAGATTGTAATTTTTCTAAATCTGCTGGTGATAATTTTTCGATGTCTATTGTTGTCATAATTGTTATTTTGAAATGATTAATTCTTTTTCTGTTGTGATTTTATTTTCTTGGTAGTAAGTAAAGATTCGTTTGTAATTATTGATTCTAAGTTTCAATAACAAGTCTTTAATGGTTCGTTGTAACTCTTTTGACAATGTTTTACGCCCATTGATGACTTGATGTATTTCGCAACGCTCAGTCAGCGTAAAAACTTTATTCTTGTTAGTGTCGTAATTAAGTGTTAGTAGCAGTTGCTCAATGGTAAATTTTATCTCTGTCATAGTAATACGCCTATTTGTTGATGAATTTGAGTTGGACACTCATTTAGAATGGTTGGTGAAAATGATTTTTCTAATTCTGACAAAAGATTGATGTAATAGAAACTTTCATTTTTCGCTATTCCTGCCATTGGATCATTTGGATTTTGAGTAAGCCAATTATTTAATCGTTCAATCCGCTTTTCAAGTTGTTTTTTATTTAGATACTGTTTGTCCATTTTTTAAATTGTTGATTAGTGTTATTGGGTAGATTTCTTCTATTTCATAAGCTAAAAGACTGAAAACATCAAACAATTCATTTGCTGCTTCAATTCCAAGACTATTGATATAAAGTCTATTTTGTTTGTAAAACTCCTCTTCAGTTTTACAGAATTGTGTTTGATACCAGCTCCAAATCGGCTCGTTACGACTCAACTCTTCAAGCAATACAAAATGCTCATTTGAGATTTTCATTGCCCATATTTCAAAAAACCAACGCATTTGGTTGCGCCACTGCATCGGTGTAAACTGCATTGCTTTTAAGATTTCAATTTTTATAACCTCGTAATTCATAGTGTTGTTTTTTAGTTGTTAGTTCCGTGATAGAGTAGACCTTTTTTGTCATCGATGAGATATTCACCTCCTAAACCATCTCTGTTGGTTACTATCGCTTTAAGTCCTACTACATGAAATATTCTTTTTGATAATTTCTTTACTAATCGTCCTACAGCTCCTACAGGTTCTTTACGTTCCTCGTGTGCCAAGATGATAAAAGTGATTTTGGGATAATCTCTGGTTAACTGCAAAATCATTTTTTTATCTATTTCGCCATCATAAGCTGTTAAATTGTCAATAAAAACCACTTTCGGAAATTGTCTTCCTTTGAATTGGTCCAAGTATTCTTCGAATAAATCATATGGATAAGCCATAAATTTGTGATCCATTACATTTATTCCTATTCGTTTACATCGTTGTTGGAAAGATTTATCTGTACCTTCTTCTGCACTGATATAAGCGACTTTTTCTAAGGTTGATAGATATTTAGCTAATGAAAGTGCTAAAGTTGATTTACCATTCTTTTCTAATCCGTAGATCAACCAATAACCACCTCTTTCAGGTTCGCCAAGTATATCTTTCCAAATACCATCAAAATCAAAGGTTTTAAATTTCTTTTCGTAGAGTTGTTTTGGTGATAGTCCTCTTGCCATTTATTCTCGTACTATTTCAATTAATGTTTTCAATTTTCGTAGAGTAGCATTCTTGTCAATACACTGTTTTATTAGTTTATTCACTTTAGCTGGATTATTAATTTGCGCAAAAGCAACCTCTCCAATTAACTGTGTATAAAATTCAGTACGAGCTTCTTTTCCTGTTGGAACTAATGTTACAAACTCATCTGAAAAACGTGAGAAAATTTCAGCATAACCGATTTTATCGTTTTCCATACCACGTTTTATTTTGCGTTGTAAACCTTGCGCTCCCATCATATACCAACCGCAAGCGCCAACTGTTGCATTATGTATAGATTTTATTTCTAAAAATGCGTGATATTCTAAATCACCAGCTTCATCCAACACAATAAGAGGTTTATCTAATACTGTGATGTAGTATTTTATATCTTCCAAAATTTCAGCGAATTTTCCGTGACCTTCTAAACCGATTGTTTTTGCTAATGCTTTGATAAAGGCAAACTTTGTTTTAGTTTGTGAACAATCAATGTAAAAAGCATTCTTCATTCTACTTACGATATGCGTCGCACAAAAAGTTTTACCAATTCCACAGTCATCAACTAAAATCATTGAAGTACTGTTTTCTTTACAGAAATTTAGGTTGTCTTCAATTTCAGTATAAACAGAAGTACGAGTAACTTTCCAATTATGCTGAGAACGATTAACGCCTAATTGACGACCAATTCTTAAGTAATTAGAATCACTTATTTTACCTTCTAAATCTTTGTTGTTAAAAATATTACTCAAAATACCTTCATTCAAACCTATAGTTTTTGAATAAGCAGCAGTAGAACCACCATAGTTTGCACGATCAGCTTTTATAGCTTCGATTACATTATTTTTAAATTGTTGTGGGATTTTAGATTCCATAATTCTTTTTATTGAAAAGCACTTCGCCAACTTTTTATATTGGACTGATTGCTTTGATTAAACATTAATTCAGTTTCAACTTCTTCGAGATCATCTTCAAAAATCTCAGGTTCTTCAATCTCTTTCACTTCAAATTTTCGTTTGCGATTAAAAGAGAAATTATTATTTACACGTGTTGGTGTTCTGTCGATAATATTGATATCTTCAATACCTTTCAGTTTTTCACGTGTGTACATTTCAACTGTCATTGCGTATGCACTTTGTAACGACATTGCTTCTTTACAAGCATCTGTTTGTTCAGCTTTTGCACGATTAAATCGTGGCATTTCCATGATTTCACAAACAAATTTGTCATTGTAATAGGCGTAAGCTTTCATTACATTACCTTCTTGATCATCCAACCAGTACACTTCTAAATCTTTTCCTTCAATCATTCTCATCTTTTCGATAAGTGATTCTCCAGTTAGTATTTTTCCGTTTTCGGCAATTGCACGTTTACGACCTTGTAAATTGATTTTAGCAACGTTACACGACGTTTTAGTGTAATGACCGATATATGGTAGTATTCCATGCCAGTTAATCGGTTTAAGGTCTTTAGATTGATTTTGTTCAAAATAATCCCATCTTGATAAAGAATTATCTTGTGGATGTGGACTATTGTTCCAATTTTCAATCTCTGCCAAACGATCTTCAACTAATTGATCATACGGAACGATTATTTTCTCTTCAGCACTCAATTGGTTTGATTCTTTTTTTGCAGTTGGACGTGCAATCCATCCGATTGCTTTCTTTTCTTCACCGTATCTAACCTTACCAAACATTCTTTCAATGTATTTTCCTCGTGCATTATTTGCTTCGATTCTTACATTCTGGAACATATGACCAGGTTTTAGCAACGTATCACGATAACTACTATTCAATGAACTCTCACACTCTAATTCGTAGGGAAGAGGTAAACCCCATGCGACGTAATTTCTTACCATTTCACGGTAAAACTCAACGATCAATCCTTCTTTCGATTTGCCCCAAACAACTGTCGTAAATGCTTGCGAAGCGACATCCAAACCAAGATAAAACCACATTCGTTTTCCCTTTTCATACCAAAATGGTGGCTGACGGTCATCAATTGACATCAGCGAACCTGAGAAAACTGGTAAATCCATTTCAGCAGCAGGAGCAAATTTGGAAATGTACTTTTGCCGATCTCCAGCACGACTCCTTTGTGTTGCAATTGCATTCTCCCATTTGTTGATATAGCTTACAATTGTCGAGCTTGATAACTTTTCAAATTCTTTTGGATCAAAGATTTCACCTGTATTCGAATCGTATATCTCAGCATAACCGTTAATGAACGCCTCATAATTTCTTGCAACTTCAGTAGGTGTAGGTTTGTGTTTTTGGTTTTTAAACAAAGCGTTCAAAACCATTTCAATTCTTGCACTTACTTTTCTTGCATTTTGTGTACTCTTACCTTCAGGATCTTTTATCAATGGATAGTATAAATCCTCTTTACAGGCTTTGAACAAATCCTTGAATCGAATCGATGTAGGAAGCGTATGTGTTATTTCATAATTCAGCTTTAAATAATGCTGAAAGTCAATCATATCTTTAATCAGTGTGTCGTAAATCCCACGTGTAGAACCTTTCAATTTCACACGTTCAGAAATTCGAGCCTGTTCCAATTTGATCACCGCTTTCATTACTGAAGCATTCAAAACATATCGATCCTGTTCCTCAGAACTGAGTGCAGAACCAGCACGTTTAAACTTTGCATAATAAGTGGGTGCATCAGCATCCCATTCAAAGAACATTTCTAAAGGGTTATCCACTTTTCGAGGATCACCCAAAGCCTCTTGTATTTCATCTTTCAGCGTATCGAAGTCAACGAGCATTTTCCGTCCATTTCCTCCGAGTTGCAATCGCTTTATACCGTAAGGCTTATCTTTGTAGCGGTTTAACTCTGACATCAAAGAATTAATTGAATTCCAGAATCGAGGTACTAATTCCTCTTTTTCAACCGCTACCTTGTTATTCGTCCATAAATAAGGCATAGCGTATTTTTATTTTTTTGTTCCCTTAATCGGATTCGAACCGATGACGCATCAAACAAGTATGACCGCTCTAACCGCTGAGCTATAAGGGAAAAGCTATTAATCTTCTTGATTAAATTTCTCAGCTAATGATTTCAAATAATCATTGATTGCTGTTTGTTGTATTTTGCTCACTATCGTCATTTTGGTAATTTTTTATTAGTTGATCTCTATTCTCAATAATTTTTTCTAATGCTTCTAATGCTTCAATATCTCCACGTCTGCATCTCATTCTCGCGCTATCTGGACTATTCAGACCTAACATTCTCGCAAGTGTTATATAGTCTCCAGTCATAATTTTCGGTTTTAATTGTTCGTATATCATAACATTGTCAATATTTTATCTATCTTTGTTCTAATGTTCGTACAAATATAAACGAAGATTTTCGTAACAACAAAATAAAAAACGATGAATTTCGCAACAACCAAAGAAAGAATTATTCAATACATTGATTATAAAGGAATTGCAATTAAAGATTTTTTAATAAAAACTGATATTAAACGAGGGTTTTTAGACTCTGACAAACTAAAATCAACAGTTTCTGATGTTTTTATAGCTAAAATAATCGCAGTTTATCCTGATATTAATGTAAACTGGTTGTTAACTGGCGAAGGTGACATGATTAAAAACGAAAATAATAGTAAATCATCTGTTGTTTCGGATCCTTTGTCGTTATTTAGAAAAACTAAAGACAAAAAATATTCTAATCAAGAAATACCATTATATGATTTTGAAGCATCTGCTGGTTTAAAAGAATTATTCGATACTGATGCTCCAAGAAAAGTATTGGACACAATAAGAATTCCTAATTTACCTAAATGTGATGGAGCAATTTCTGTTACAGGAGATAGTATGTATCCTTTATTAAAGAGTGGAGATATAATACTTTACAGAGAAACTGATCTACAAAATATTTTCTTTGGTGAAATGTATTTATTAAGTGTACAACTTAACGAATGGGAGGAGTATATAACGGTAAAATATGTTCAACGATCAGAATTCGGAGAAGATTATGTCAAATTAGTAAGCCAAAATCAACACCACCAACCTAAAGATATTCCAATAAACAAAATTTCTGCTTTAGCATTAATAAAGGCAAGCATACGCATTAATACGATGATGTAGTATGTGTGAGCGTATTTTAATAATTTATAAAATATAATCCGTCTCAATTATTTGATTTACAATCATATAATTTAACTTCATAAATAAAACTATTGTTTTTATCCTCTTTGAGTTTTAAATATTTAATGTTTTACACTCTAATTTTTGCGAGTATCATCGTTTAACATACATGCGAATATCATCGCATTGCATATCCAACTGCATATCCAACTGCATACCCAGCTATTTTTAAGGTGTTGGAGTTATTTTGTATAGATCATGGTTTTACGAGTGTTATTTCAAAGGCTTATTTTCTTGTTTTATCGCTTATATAGTAGTTTTAAGCTATATTTACATAGATACAGTAGTAAAGATTCTTTATTTGGTATTTAAAGGAGGTTTAAGCGGTAATTAAATGTAAGATAATGGTAGTTAATTAACATTCCGTTATTTCACAAAATCGCATAAAAAAAACGCCAAACTATGATAAACAGGGCGTTTTTTAGGCTTTTTTATATTATATCTATTTCTTTACATTCTGTATCCCCCTTAATACATATTGGATTTATTGTTTATAAAAATATTATTTTTTTATAAACTTTAAAATTTCGTTCGATTCTTTTGTTTTTATATAATAAATTCCAGAAGCTAAGCTTTGACAATCAATCGTTATATTTGATTGATTATTAATACGAACCGATTGTACACTTTGTCCAACTGAATTGTAAATGAAAAGTATATTATTTTGAGTATTTAATTGTGTTTTATCAATACCAATTATAATTTTATCATTCGTAATATTTGCTGATTTTAACCAGATAAAAGGTTTTGATTCAATTGATTTTGTGCTCAAATTCTCATGAATTTTAAATTGCATGACAACAGGTAAATGATCACTCATATTGTACAAATTAGTTCGTAGAGTTTGAGAGTAAATGCCCGTACAATCAGGATCTTTAACGTCTTTATTCAAACAATCTCCATTATTTCCATACGCTTTATAACTATCGTTTATAAAAGAAAAACGTGAGCTGTTTTTGAAATTTTCACTCATCACAATAAAATCAAAGCGATCGTCCAAACCGCCACTTGCCCCTGCATTAGTTCCGCTTCCAAAACCTATGTTAGAAACGCGTGTACTTTGTGTATGTAAATAACTAAAAGCTGGATTGTCTTGCCAATTTCCAAGTGCATTTAATGGATCAATCATCAAAATAGCATTTGCCGGATTGATAATTTCTTGATAAGCTGGTTCTGATGAATTATAAAAATTAAAATCTCCAGCAAAAAGAACATATGTATTAGGTTGCGTTAATTTTTTCAAGGATTTTGTGACTTCTTGCACCATTTCCAAACGCATTTGACGATTTGCAGGTCCTGTACTTGATTTTAGATGCGCAACAAAAACTTCTAAATGAATGGGATCGTTTGAAGTAATATTTAATTGAAAAGAATATTGATTGATGTCGCGATAAACTGTTGGGATTTTTTGTTGATTAACCAACGTCAATTTACGTGTATTATAAAAAACCATTGTTTGTAACGGATCATCTAATTTCGTTGTATCAGCCACAAAAAGTGCGCGAGCAAATTTATCAGGTTGATTTTGCAAAGATGTATTTAAGATTAAATCAGCGCCATTTTCTGTTACTAATTCACAAATCATAAATAAATCTGGTTTGTATTCGTCTAAAATATCTCTTAAGATCAATTGACGATTTTGAGGAAGTGAATTCGGAAATTTGAACACATTATAAAACATTGTATTTAATGTTTCTTGTGAAAAAATAGAAACCGAAAGGATTAAAAATAAAAGGAGTAAATTTTTTTTCATATCAATTGATTTTAGTTTTACACTTCAACTTTTTTTAAATCTAAGAAATTAATTTAGAATATTTTAAAGTTACTTATTATCAATTGAATAAAAAAAATATTCTTTTAATTAAAAATATAATTGGTTTAATATCAAATAAAAAATCCAGTTCTTTTCGAAACTGGATTTTTGAAATATTTTATGAACGAGCTCGTCTGAAATATAAAAACAAAGTTAGTAATCCGAAGACGATGTTTGGTATCCACGAGGCGACAAGTGGCGAAACATATCCTTTTTCGGAAAACGTAGACGTTGTTTGCGAGAAGAAAATGTAGACAAACGCTAACGAAATACCAACTGCAAGATTGATTCCGATTCCTCCACGACGTTTTTTAGATGAAAGCGATAGAGCCAAAAGTGTCAAAATAATAGTTGAAAATGGACCGCTCAAACGGTTATTTAATTCATTTTCGTATGTATTTACATTGGCAGAACCTTTTGCTTTTTGTTTCTGAATAAATTCATTTAATTCGAAGGTATTCATTGTTTCGGCAACATATTCTTCTGGTAAAATTTCGTCAGGAGAAGCTGGTAACTTCAAATTTGTATTGGCTTCGTAATTTAACTTTTCAGTTTTATCCTTGTTAATTTCGCGTGTGTAAACACTCATTAATGCATAAGTAGAATCTTTATCATTCCAATTAAAACTTGAAGCGATGATTTGTTTTTTCAACTCAGTCGAATCAAATTTTTGATACATAAAAGAACTTCCTAATTTTTCAGTTCTGTCATAACTATCCACAAAAACAAACTCATCAGGAGAAATTTGCGAACCGATACGTTGTCGTTTGTAATATTCTTCCTTGTCGTTATTACTCAATAAATGGGTATATTGGTATTTATTTTTTTTAATATTTGCCCAAGGTAAAACTACATTTCCTACTAATAAAGCGGAAATTGCTAAAAATATAGCCACCCAAACATATGGAAGTGTAAATCGATAAAAACTAATACCACCCGAAAGCACACCTACAATTTCGGTTTGCATCGTCAGTCGTGATGTAAAATAGATCACGGAGATGAAAACAGCAATCGGTAAAAAGGTGTTGATAATCCAAATTGACCAATAAGGGTAAAATTCGGTTAATGCAGAATATGCAGTAGAACCACTATCATTAATACGTCCTAATTTTTGACTAAGATCGACAATTACGGCGATAGTAGATAAAATCAAAACCATAAAGATGAAGGTTCCGATAAAGTTTCGGATGATGTATTTATCAATTATTTTCAAACTACAGACGTTGTTTTAATTGTGGAACAATTTGTTCTTTCCATTGAGCGAAATCTCCTGCTAAGATATGTTCTCTTGCCACTCTTACCAAATCTAAATAAAAGGCAAGGTTATGAACTGATGCAATTTGTTTTCCTAAAGCTTCGTTGGCATTGAACAAATGACGAACATAGGCTTTTGTGTAATAACTATCCACATAGCTAGTCCCGTTTTCGTCTAATGGTTCAAAACAATCTTTCCATTTTGCATTTTTCATATTCATAACACCATTCCACGTGAACAACATGGCGTTACGCGCATTACGAGTTGGCATAACACAGTCGAACATATCAACTCCTAAAGCAATACATTCGATGATATTCCAAGGTGTTCCAACTCCCATTAAATAGCGAGGTTTGTCTTGTGGAAGAATTTCTGTTACGATATCCGTCATTTCGTACATCACAGGTTCTGGTTCACCAACAGATAATCCACCAATTGCATTTCCTTCTGCACCGAAATCTGCAATATATTTTGCTGATTCTTGACGTAAATCTTTAAAATCGTTTCCTTGTACAATTGGGAACAGCGTTTGTTTGTGATCGTAATATTCAGGATTATTGTTTAACCAAGTTCTACAACGCTCCAACCAACGATGTGTAACATGCATGGCACGTTTCGCATCATGATATTTTGCAGGAATTCCTGTTAATTCATCAAAAGCCATAAAAATATCTGCTCCGATGTAACGTTGGATTTCCATTGATTTCTCTGGTGTAAACATATGGTAAGAACCATCGATATGCGATTTGAAACGCACACCTTCTTCAGATTTTTTACGACTTGTTGCTAAAGAATACACTTGGAATCCTCCAGAATCTGTTAAGATTGGTTTTTGCCAATTCATAAATTTATGTAATCCTTCCGCTCTGTGCAAAATATCAGTTCCTGGACGCAAATACAAATGATAAGTATTTCCAAGAATGATTTGGGCCTTAATATCTTCTTCTAACTCACGTTGGTGAACAGATTTTACTGTACCAACTGTACCAACAGGCATAAAAATAGGTGTTTCGATTCTACCATGATCGGTTTCTACAACACCAGCTCTTGCCTTAGAAAATTCGTCTTTTTTATCGATTGAAAATTTCATAGTGTGCAAAGATATTAATTGTTTAGCTTGTTGCGAGTTGGTTTCGAAAAAAATAACAAAAAAATAAGGATAAAGTAGCCTTTACCCTTATTTGGAAATTTTATGAAATGATTATTTTGTGAAACGTAATGACATTTTGCGATCAGAAGCTCTTTCTGAGTCAGAAGCTGTTTCAGCTACTTTTGCAAATTCTTCTCCGTAACCTTCGGCAGCAATAACTTGCGCACCAACACCACGTTTTGTTAATTCAGCTTTTAAGTAATCTGCTCTTTTTTGAGAGATTACTTTGTTTTTCGCATCATCACCAACTTTATCTGTGTATGCTCCAAGTTTAATTTTTGCAGTTGGATATTTTTTCAAAATTGCAGCAACATTATCTAATTGAACGTCAGAACCTGGCTCTAATTGATCTGTTTTACCAAAAACGAAGTTGACATTATCAAAGTTGAACCATTTTTCTTTCAATTGATCTTCTGTCATTGTTGCAAAATCTGGCGCTTTGATAAATTTGATAATTTGATCTTCTAATCCATTTGCGTATCCTTTCAAAGCAACACCATCTAAATCGATATCAGATAATTCTTTTGGCGCAGCGTTTAGAGAATCAGTATTCAATGAATCAACTACAATTTCAGTTTCTTCTGTAACAACTGTTTTTTCTTCGTCTTTATTACATTTTTTTAATAAGAAAAAGGCTGCTAAAGCAAGTAGGATCAATGGAATTAACCATTTCCAAAAACCTCCGCCACCATTGTTGTTATGAGTTTCTGCGTAAGCATCAACTGGCGCTACATAAGGTTTTTCTTCCGGTTCTACATCAACTACTTTTCTTGTTTCTGTAATAGTTTCAGTTACATGATCTTTTGCAACATCTATTGTTTCAGTGATTTTAGGCGCATCATTAAACATTGTTCCTAAACCTAAAGCTCCAAGTCCTAAACCAGTTGGAATTAATCCTAAAATTTTATCTTTAATTCCTCCTAAAGATGAAAAGAAATCAGCTTCTGTTACATTGTTAAATTCGGCTTCTTTTCCAATGGATCCAAAGGTTGTTAAAGCTGTTAAGTCTAATAATTTTGAAGATGAACCTGTCGAAATCCCTGCATATTCAGCAATTTTAGAAACGATTGGTTGCGCATTTGAACCAAAAATAACATTGATTAATTCTTTGATCGTGTCTGGTGTTTCTTGTTCTGTAGAGATATTTGCTAATCCACGAGAAGCACCAAAAGATTTGATGGTATGAAATAAACCAGTTGTTGAATTCTTTTTTTCTAAAACACCTCCTAAAAGAATAGGAATAAATGCATTGATTGCTTTAGAAATTCCCGATTCATTTTCACCTAATTCTGATGAAGTTTTCGAGATCAAATCTGGGGTAATATACCCTTTTACTAATTCAATAATGTTCATAGATTTTAATTTTTAATTATAGTCCTTTTTTAGTTGTAATTTATTATTAACGAATATTGTACCAATATTCATGTTTATTAAAAATAGTTAAAAAAAATGATAATTTTTCTATTTTTTTGAAAAGATGTTAGATTGGAACTAATTTTATCAACTGAATTACTAATAAAAAGAATAATTATGCAAGAGCAAGACAAAGTAGATAGTTTGCAAGATGTAATAACAACACCATTTAAGGATTTAGAAAACTTTACACAATGGTTATTAACGAAAGGTTCTGAAGTTGGATGGAGCTTAGTTTCTGCTTTATTAACCTTAATAATTGGTTTTTGGGTAACAGGTAAACTTGTCAAGTTAATCGAAAAAAGAATGGTTGCACGAAATGTCGATTTATCAATTCGCACGTTTTTAATTCCAATTCTTAATATATTATTCAAAGCTATTGTATTAACTTTTGTTGTAGGGCGATTAGGTTTTAATGCTTCTGGTTTTGTTGCAGCTTTAGGAGGTGTTGGTTTAGCAGTTGGTTTAGCTTTACAAGGATCTTTGTCAAATTTTGCAGCAGGAATTTTAATTATTCTTTTCAAACCTTTTAAAGTTGGGGATTATATAGTATCGCAAGGAAATGAAGGAAGTGTAGAGTCGATAAATTTACTAAATACAGTAATTGCAACTGCAAAAGGACAGATCATAACTTTGCCAAACGGAAATTTATTTAACAATCCAATTACCAATTATTCTGTAAAAGAATATCGTCGATTAGATGTAAATGTTGGTATTTCTTATGATGATGATTTTGACAAAGCGCGCGAAGTTTTGTTGAATGTTTTAGAGAAAAATGAATTGGTTGATGATACACAATCTAAAACGGTTGAGATTCTAGAATTTGCTGCAAGTTCTGTGAATTTGGCTGTGCGTTGTTATGTGAAAAATAGTGATTATTGGACGGCTTATTGGCAATTGTATCGCGCGGTGAAATATGCGTTAGACGACAATAATATCTCGATGCCTTATCCACATACAGAAATGATTATTAAAAACGAATCGAACTCGTCAACAATTCCTTTCGAGAACAAAGATTAATGAAGTATTTACTTACCATATTATCAATTTTTTCGTCTGTGCATCTTTTTGCGCAGACCGAATTAATTGAGAAACATCTCAATTCAGATTTCTATTCCACTCAATTCACGGGATTTTATTTGTATGATCCAATTACGAAAGAAGAAATTTATAATTATAACGGAAACAAATTTTTTATTCCAGCTTCTAACACCAAAATTTTTACGTTGTATACAGCGATGAAAATGTTAAATGATTCGATTCCTGCATTCAAATATCAGTTGATTGGTGACGAATTGCATATCGAAGGAACTGGAGATCCAACTTTTTTGCATCCAAAATATAAAAATACACGAGCGTTAGATTTCCTGAAAAATAATGGTTCTAAAATTGTTTTTCATTGGAATAATTTCGACGAAGAATCTTTTTTACCAGGTTGGACTTGGGACGATTTTAGAAAAGATTATGCACCAGAAAGAAGTCAGTTTCCGATTCATGAAAATTTAGTTTCAATTTCGAAAAATGGAAGTTCAATCAAAACATTTCCGACATATTTTGAAGAATTAACAGAAATTAGAGAAATGCCAGAGCCGAGGAATTTCTATGACAATAAATTTTATATCAGCAATAAAAAACGAACAGAAAAAGTTCCTTTTATTGTGAATGAAATGGTGATAGAAAAATCGTTGTCGCAAATTTTGGGAAAACCTGTTGATATGGTCAAAACGCCAATGGTTAATAATCCGAAAGTGTTTTATAGTCAGAAATCAGATGATGTTTACCGCGAAATGATGGAAAATAGCGATAATTTTTTGGCAGAACATTTATTGATTTTAGCTTCGAGTACTTTACCAGGAAAACTGAGCGCTTCTGAAACGATTACCTTTTCGAAAAGATATTTGTTGAATGATTTGAAACAACAACCAGAATGGTTTGACGGTTCGGGATTATCGCGTTATAATTTGTTTACACCACAAAGTTTTGCACAAGTTTTAGGGAAAATGTATAACGAATTTCCTGAGCAACGTTTGTTTTCTAT
Source organism: Empedobacter sp. R132-2 (assembly GCF_030324375.1). Taxonomy (NCBI): domain Bacteria; kingdom Pseudomonadati; phylum Bacteroidota; class Flavobacteriia; order Flavobacteriales; family Weeksellaceae; genus Empedobacter; species Empedobacter sp. R132-2. The sequence continues at coordinate 26,210 of NZ_JACAGG010000016.1, read as the reverse complement.
TTTCCCAATCGGTGGTAAAACGGGAACAATCAAAAATAGATACAAAGATTCGGCGCAACCTTATATTTATGCCAAAACAGGAACGTTGAACAATAATGTAACGTTGAGTGGTTATTTGAAAACGAAATCTGGAAGAACGTTAATTTTTAGTTTGATGAATAATAATTCAATCAAAGATTTATCTTGGATTCGAAATGAGAATGAAAAGTTATTGCGAATTATTAGAGATAATTATTAAGCATATTTGAAATAAAAAAGCCTTCCAAAATCGGAAGGCTTTTGCTTTATTAGAAAGACATCTTTATGGTGTCGTTATTTCCTGTTAATACTTTTGTGTCTTTTTTATTTTTGACATCAAAGGTTACAATGTTTTGTTGATCATTAAAAATATCTGTCAACAAAGCTACTTTTAGTTCTATCGAGTTGATATTAGAAATTTTATCAAACTTAAAAAAAACTCGTGTCGATTTATCATTTACCTGATAACCATAATAAGAAGTTCCCAAAGCTTTACCATTTACTTTGACATCAACTTTACTATTTACATACGCTTTCAACTTGTTTTCGAAGTTAGATTTGTTCGAAACATCTGCACCAACGGCTTTTTCCAACTGATTGGTAAATGAACGTGCAGTGATATTTAAAGTTCCGGTTTCTTGTTCGTAATCAACCTTGATATTTGCTGTATGAAAATCTTGAGCGTTTAGGTTAAAAGTTACTAAAACCAAAAGCAAAGAGAATAGATATTTTATATATTTCATTTTATTTCTTAGTTTGTACAAGTCTATTTCAAATCGAGTGCCAAAGATTCTTAAAATTTAAAAGAAAGCTTTAGCGACTTGTTAATAACGAAATTAGAATAAAAAAATTATAAATCACATAAAAATATAAAAAGAGTATTAATAACTTAATACTCTTTTCTATGAATTTATTCTAAATTTTTAAGCAAACCAAACATGGTAAGGAATTCTACTTAAAATACAAACTAAACCAATAATTGCAAAGACTGCAACGCTCATTGGTACAGTTGTAGATCGTTTCAATTTTGCATTCGCAATTGTCATAAAAACAACACCTGCAATCATCATCATAGGGTGTTCAACAAAAGTTAATCTCAAGCCAGAATCTTTCATTATTCCTGATGGTTCCAAAGCAGAAAACATCATAATATAGTAGACTAATCCAAGTAATAATTGAACGTGAAAAGTAATGGTTGTAAATAACCCGATTTTTTTAATTGTTGCGTTTGTATCTTTTTTAGAAATCGCATAAATTAATGTTGAAATCACAAAGATAACGCCCATCAAAATCACAAGATAAGCCCAGCCACTATGAAATTGTTTGATAAAATCCATTTTTCTAATTTTAGTTTTTCAATACAAAAATAATAAACCTTTTTACATAAATACTATTTGATGATATTTATGTGTTTTCAGAACAGTTTTTTAGATTAATCAAAATCTCGTAATTTCGCGCAAAATATATCCGAAATGGGAAAAGATAAAATCAGAAGATTTAACGAAAATAAAACTTTTCAGAATGTTGTGCAACCGACACGAGAAGAGGCGATTAACGAGTTTGCATTAAAAGGAAATTGGAACAAAGAATTTTTCAAGAACGATAATCCAATTGTGTTAGAACTTGGATGCGGAAAAGGAGAATATACAGTTGCAATGGCACGTCGTGACAAGGATCGTAATTTTATCGGAGTAGATATTAAAGGATCAAGATTTTGGCGTGGTGCTAAGACTTGTTTGGATGAAGGAATTGAAAATGCTGGATTTCTTCGAACTCAAATCGAAATTATCGATCATCTTTTTGCTGAAAATGAAGTGAGTGAAATTTGGATTACTTTCCCAGATCCACAAATCAAATACAGAAGAACAAAACATCGTTTAACAGATCCTGAATTTTTGAGACGTTATAATACTATCTTGAAACCAGAAGGAACAGTAAACTTAAAAACGGATTCTGAATTTTTACACGGATATACACATGGTGTTATTCACATCGAAGGGCACGAAGTGATTCGTTCTACACACGATGTTTATCACCCAGATCATTCGGATATTCCAGCAATTGTAACAGCTGTACAAACATATTATGAATCGAAATTTTTGGAAGAAGGTAAAAAGATTACCTATATAAAATTTCAATTAAAATATTAATAAAAAAATCCATCTTTTGATGGATTTTTTTATTTGAAATAAATTTGATAAAAGTTTATTAATCATATATTTGTTTTACACTAATATGATTTTTTATGAAAACTAAACTTTTACTACTTACCACATTTTTATTGAATGGGCTTTATTCTTTTGCGCAATCCAGAGAAAATTTCATTTTTGCGACAATGGAGACTGAGAATGCCGCTTTTTTACAAAAAAATCATGCGGATTCTATTGAAATAATTTCTTCAAAAAATAATTTTTCTGCTATTTATTTTCATCCAGAAATTGCTGAAAGTTTACATGGGAAATTTGCCCATGGACATGGTTATATTTTTAGAAATTCGAAAGAAGATGCACTACAATCACTTCAAGAAAAGCCATCTCAGAAAAAAGCACCTTTCAATTATACAATATCAGAACAAGCTTTTATAACTACGGCATTGAATGATGTTGATGTCAAAGAAATTGAGAAAACAATTTTGATGTTAGAAGATTTCAAAACGCGTTATCATACACGACAAGAAGCAAATAATGCGGTTCTTAAATTGAAGGAAGTTTGGGTGAAAATGATTGCTGATGCAGGACGAACTGACGTATTTGTAAGAATCGTTGATCATGTGAATACGCCAATGAAGTCGTTGATTTTGACTTTTAATGGAATTGAAAAGAAAGATGAATTTGTGATTATTGGAGGTCATGCCGATTCGACTGTTGGTTGGAATGCAAATCAAACTTTTGCACCAGGAGCAGATGATAATGCATCTGGAATTGCAATAATTACAGAAGTTTTGCGTGTGTTGTTAAAAAATAATTTCAAACCGCAACGAACTACCGAAATTATGGCTTACGCAGCAGAAGAAATAGGTTTAGTAGGATCGAAAGAAATTGCGCAGAAATACGCTTCGGAGAATAAAAATGTAATAGGTTATGTACAATTTGATATGACGAATTACAAAGGTTCTACGAAAGATGTTATTTTGATGACGGATGCTTATTGTGATGCAAATCTCAATTCGTTTTTGATGCAATTGATGGACCAATACAACAAAACTGGTTTACATCAATTCACGTATGATACTTCACAATGTGGATACGGATGTTCAGATCATTTTAGTTGGTCGGATAATGGTTTTGCGGCAACTTTACCTTTCGAGGCTAAAATGCAAGATAGCAATCCATACATTCATTCTGTAAATGATACATATGCAACTCTTGGGAAAACCTCTACGCATGCTACGAAGTTTACAAAATTAGGAATCGAATATGTGGTTGAAGCTGCTAAAACATCAACTTTAGGGACAAATGATGTTGATAGAAATTCATCTAAAATTTATATTTCAAACAAAACATTGAATTATCAATTAAATTTTGAGTCTCAAATTTCGATTAAAATTATTGATGCAACAGGACGAATGATTAAAACGATAAATACTGAAAATTCTAATGGAAGTGTAAATCTTTCTAACTTATCAGCAGGATTTTATGTCGCAACAATTCAAGATGATAATGGAAATAGTGTTTCGCATAAATTTATATTGAAGTAGATTTCTTACCAAATAAAAAACAAAAAGCAAGCTGAAATAGCTTGCTTTTATATTTTTGAAATTTATCTAAATCTTAGTCATTCAAACTTTGTAGGTAAGAAACCCAACCTAACGTTTGGTATTCTTTTGCCGCAGTTTTTACATCAGCAGCTTTGTAAATTCCACGACCAACAATCATAAAGTCTGTGTGGTAATTTTTGAAAACTAATTCTGGCGTATTATACTGTTGTCCTTTGCTATCTCCAGTCGAAGAAATATTAACACCAGGCGTAAACAATAACAAGTTATCAGGAATTTGGCGTTGTGCAACAGCTCCTAAAACATTTCCAGATTGTTCCGAAACATTAATTGCTTTTGTAAAGTAATAATCATCAGTCAATGTTCCTTTCGAAGACATTTCAACAATTGTGATAACTCCGGTATTTTCGAAAACTTTTAATGATTCTAAACCTCCAATTGGATGAACAGTTACTAAATCTGCCCAATCAGAAATTTTGTAAATCGATTTCTTAAATTGTAATTCTTGCGTATTTCCAATATCTCCAAACTTGCGATCTTCGAATAATAAGAATTCTTTTTCACGTGCGATTTTTTTCAACTCAACAATTAAGTTATCCGAAAAATCTTGAATAATATCTGAATGTAATTTTAACGCAACAATATGATCACCAACCTTTTTAGCGAAATCTGTAATTTCTTCAGAAGTAATTAAATCTGCAGAAGCAATTAAGTTAGATTGTTTTTTCAATGCTAATTCAACCAAACGTTTTCCAACTGGATGTACAATTTTTTTGTTTTCCAATGCAATACGTTGTTTTGCAGGAACCGCTTCTGGAGGTAGAGCTAAAAAGTCTTTGATTTTTTTCGCTTCATCATCACTTAAACGGTGATATTTATGTAAAATATCGATTACCTCGTGAATTGTAAATAACGTTTTCACATTGTAACCTTGTTCTTTCAATTTTTCAGATCCACCTTGCGCACGATCTAAAACAACCACCAAATCTTTTACACGTAAACCTTCGCGCTCAACTTGATCAATTGTTTCTAATAAAGATTGTCCAGAAGTAATTACATCTTCGACCAAAAGACAAGATTGTCCTTCCGTAAAAACACCTTCTACCATACGTTTAGTACCGTAACCTTTGTTTTCTTTACGTTTGATAATCAAAGGAATATTCGATGTTAAACTCATTGTAGTCGCCATTGGCAAAGCTGCATAAGGCACACCACAAATCAAGTCGTATTCTACATCTTCAACTAAATCTAATAAGTTATTTGCTAAAGTTTTTAGTAATTGTGGACTCGAAGCTAAAGGTCTTAAATCGACATAGAAAGGAGATTCTATACCACTTTTTAAAGTAAAATTTCCAAATTTTATAATTCCCAGCTCGTAAGCTTTCAATAAAAAATCTTCTCTTGGTTGCATCTGTGTAATGTTTGAGCAAAGTTAATAGGTTTTTGAGTCATTTATGGCATTTTAAGGGAAATTAATTTTTAGATGTATAAAAATTGAATATTTATACTAATTTGATTTATAATTTGTTCTAAAAGTGAAATATTATGTATTTAAAATAAATGAAAATTTTTAATTAATGTTATTTTTTATTGAATCAATAGTGCATCTTATGTTTTCTAAATCTTCTTCGCTATTAAATGTAAAATTATCACCAAAAGGATCAATAGCTCTTGATATAAAAAAGAACTTTTTGTTATTTATTTTGATATAATTTAAATATGGAAGTACAAATTGATTAATTTCTTGAACTTCATTAAGATTAAATGTTTTTTTTGAAAATACCTTTTTAATTGTAAGTTGGTTAATGTTATTATCTAACACTATTTCATTAATCTGATAATTAATCCGAATAAAAACACATAAAATTAGTATAAATGAAATACAAAAAATCAAGACATCATATTTATTTTTTGCAATTATTTCGTCTAAATAAGTGAAAATAATTACTGAAGTAAATAGAATTAATATGTTTAAAACAATTATAATAAGCACATTATAAAAACTATTATATTTTCTACTAATATATTCTTTCATTTATAAGAATTAAATATTTACGTAAAAATATAATTTTTATGTAATTCAGAAAAGAAGTTTTCGTTCTACATTTTATAATAAAACTTCATAAAATAACTTTACTTTTGAAATCTATACAAAACACAAATGAAAAAATATATAGTTGCCAGCATTGCTTTTGTAAGTATGTTGGTTTCGGCACAAGAAACGCCTTTCAAATTTACAGAATTAGTTAACAACACTGCGCTTCCAATTATTTCGCAAGGAAAAACGGGAACTTGTTGGTCATTTTCTACAACTTCTTTTTTAGAATCAGAAGTAAAACGATTGACAGGAAAAGATGTCGATTTGTCGGAAATGTACAATGTACGATATACTTATCCAGAAAAAGCATACAATTATGTTTACCGTCAAGGAAAAGCACAGTTTAGTCAAGGAGGTTTGTCGCATGATGTTTTAAATTCGGTTCGTAAAAATGGATTAGTTCCAAACGAAGTTTATGCAGGTTTTGCGAATGGAACAGATGTGAAGCATAACCACGAAATATTGGTAAAAGATTTGAAAGTTGGATTAGATTCGATTGTAAAAAATCCTAAAAAATATTTAACAGCAGATTGGAAATCAAAATTTGATCAAAAATTGAATGATAAATTAGGTGTTCCTCCAACAAAATTCAAGTTCGAAGGAAAAGAATATACACCACAAGAATTTGCAAAAGCCTTGAAAATAAATCCTGATGATTATGTAACCTTGACATCTTTTCAGCAAGCGCCTTATTATTCACAATTTATTTTGCAAGTGCCAGATAATTTTTCAAATGGTTCATATTATAATTTACCATTAGATGAATACATGAAAGTCTTGGACGAAGCGTTATATAAAGGATATACAGCGGCTTTTGATACAGATGTTTCTGAAAAAACATTTTCTAAAAAGTATGGAATGGCAATTTGGCCTTCAGAAGGTTTAGAATCAGATTATTTTGTTCAGATTTTACCTGAAAAATGGGTTTCTGCTGATGAGCGTCAAGCTGCTTTTGAAGATTATTCGACAGAAGATGACCATTTAATGCATATTACAGGAATTTTGAAAGATCAATTGGGAAATCAATATTATGATGTGAAAAATTCTTGGGGAACAACAGATTTAGGAAATAATGGACATATTTATATGTCGAAACCATTTTTCAGAATGAAATCAATTGCTTTTACACTGCACAAAGATGCGTTGTCAAAAGAAGTGAAAAAGCAATTAGGTGTTAAATAAAATCACTCACAAATGAATACATTAGAACAAGCGATAGAAAAGTTAGATTATAAAGGTTATTTGGATGTTGAAATTCCAAAAGGAACTGATTTGATTGCGGAAATCAATAAATTACGCAAAGAGAAAAATGCGGTGATTTTGGCGCATTATTATCAGTCAGGAGAAATTCAGGATTTAGCAGATTATTTAGGTGATTCGTTACAATTGGCACGTGCTGCTGCAAAAACTGAAGCTGATATGATTGTTTTTTGTGGTGTTCATTTTATGGCAGAAGCTGCAAAGATTTTGAACCCTTCTAAAAAAGTTGTTTTACCCGATACAAAAGCGGGTTGTTCTTTAGCAGATTCTTGTTCGGCAGAAGGTTTACGTGGTTTGCGTGAGCAACATCCAAATGCGATTGTAGTGAGTTATATCAATTGTGATGCGGGTGTTAAAGCGGAATCAGATATTATTGTTACTTCTTCTAATGCGGAAGCGATTATTAATTCGTTGCCAGAAGAGCAAGAAATTATTTTTGCTCCAGATCGTAATTTAGGTCGATACTTAAATCAAGTTTGTAATCGCAAAATGATTTTGTGGGACGGTGCTTGTATTGTTCATGAAGCTTTTTCTTTGGAAAGAATTGCACAACAAATGGCAGATCATCCAAATGCAAAATTAATTGCGCATCCAGAAGCGCAAGAAGATTTATTGAAATTCGCACATTTTATTGGTTCAACTTCTCGTTTGTTAGATTATGTGGTAGAAAATGATGCACAAGAATTTATTGTGGCAACGGAAGAAGGAATTTTACACGAAATGCAAAAACTTGCGCCGAATAAAACATTAATTCCTGCATTAGTTCAAGATGAATCGTGTAATTGTTCTGAATGTTTTTACATGAAATTATCAACATTAGAAAAATTATATCTGTGCATGAAATATGAATTGCCAGAAATACAAATCGAAGAAGAGTTACGAGTGAAAGCTTTAGCTGCAATTAATAGAATGTTAGATTTATCAGAAAAAATCAAATAATGGCTATTCAAGATGTTTTAGTCATTGGTTCTGGAATTGCTGGACTTTCTTATGCGCTGAAAATTGCGATTCGAAATCCTGATGCAAAAATTACCATTGTAACCAAAGCAAATAAAGACGAAACCAATACCAAATATGCACAAGGTGGAGTCGCTGTTGTGAGCGATTTCGAGAAAGATAGTTTCGAGAAACATATCGAAGATACGCTTCGTGCTGGAGATGGTTTGTGTAAGTTGGAAGCGGTTGAGGTTGTCGTAAAGGAAGCGCCAGAACGCATCAATGAAATTATAAATTGGGGTGTTCGTTTCGATAAAAATAACGAAGGAATTTATGACCTTGGCCGTGAAGGTGGACACACAGAAAACCGAATTGTTCATCACAAAGATGTGACAGGTTGGGAAATTGAGCGCGCAATGTTAGAAGCGATCAAAGAATATCCAAATATTCAGGTTTTTACACATCATTTTGTGGTAGATTTGATTACAGAACATCATTTGAATCGTGATATAGCTCAGAAAACGACATGTTTTGGTGCATATATTTTAGATTTGAATACTGATAAAGTTGAGCAACATTTAGCCAAAGTAACCTTATTAGCAACGGGTGGAGTTGGTCATGTTTATAAAAATACAACGAATCCAATTATTGCAACTGGTGACGGAATTGGGTTGGCTCGACGTGCGAAAGCAACCGTTTCAGGAATGCAATTTATTCAGTTTCATCCAACTGCTTTTTACAGCGAATTTGATGGACAGTTATTTCTGATTTCGGAAGCTGTTCGTGGTTTTGGTGCGAAATTACGTACGAAAGATGGTGAATTGTTTATGCATAAATATGATGAACGTGAGGAATTGGCTTCGCGTGATATTGTGGCGCGTGCGATTGACAACGAAATGAAATTGCGTGGAGATGATTATGTTTATATTGATTGTCGACATTTAGACAAAGAAAAATTCTTGGAGCATTTCCCAAATATTTACGAAAAATGTAAATCCGAAGGTTACGATATGTTCACCGAATTGGTTCCAGTTGTTCCGGCTTCGCATTATTTGTGCGGTGGAATTGATGTCGATTTAGAAGGAAAAACATCTATCGAGAATTTGTTTGCGGTTGGCGAATGTTCCAATACAGGTTTACATGGTGCAAATCGTTTAGCTTCGAATTCGTTGTTAGAAGCGATGGTTTTTGGTCATCGTGCAGCGTTAAAAACGGTCGATTTATTAAATGATAATCAATTTTCGATTTATAATTTTGAGTTTCCGGAATGGAACGAAGAAGGGATGAAAGTGCAAGAAGAATTAGTATTGATTTCTTATTTACGCAAACAATTACAAGCGATGATGAGCGAATTGGTCGGAATTGTACGAAGTGATAATCGTTTGCAAATTGCACAGAATCGTATCAATGAAATTGAGAAAATGGTCAACGAAATTTATTATTTTACGATTGTTTCACCTAAAATTTTAGAACTTCGAAATTTGGTTGATGTCGCACATTTAATTATTGAGCAAAGTATCAATCAAAAAGAAAATCGAGGAACTTTTTACAACAAAGATTTTAATTAATGAAGAAGTTATATCTGTTCGTTGCATGTTTTGCAATGAGTTTTTCTTTTGCTCAAAATTCGAAAGAAAAACAAAACGTAAGTTTGACTTTTGGTAAAGAAGCTAAGAAGGCTGTTGTGTATTTTGGTTGCGAAAATCTCAAAGAGAATAGCGAACTACAGGCTTGTATGAAAAAAAATTTGAATCAAGATATTCAAACTCAAATTTCATTCTTTTCTAATATTGCTGATTATCTTCATATTGAAACTGCTCAATCTAAATTAGGTTTTAAAATCAATGAAGATGGTAATTTTGATGATGTCTCGACTGATGGTTCAAATCCAATTTTTAATAGTGTAGCATTGTCGAGTTTAGTTTTGTTGAACAATAAAATGGAACGAGTTAATCTGAAAATAACGCCTGCAAAAGGAGTTGATGGAAAAGCGGTTGCGATGAAATATACAATGCCTTTACGTTACGAATCGGCAGAAAAAAATAATGATTTTGAAATTTTTCCTTCAGAAAATCGTGTATTGTTTACTTTAAAAACTGATGAAGAAACGATTGAAGTAAGAATTGATAAAGAATTTAATTTAACAACTTTTGGTAATAATGGAAGTCGAGAATATTATTTAGGAAAGTTTTCTAATCTTTTCGAAATGGCTTCTATAGATCCTTATGCAACTGCTTTTGATGCGGCTTTCAAATCTGGAGCAATTGATATCACAAAGGGTAAAATTGATGACAAAGAATATAAACTTCAAATCAAAAATTTCTTCGAAAATGATCCTTCAGTACAAGTGTTGATTACTGTTGTGCGTGAAGAAAATGGTACTTGGGCCGAGTATTACGAATACAAAACCAAGAAAGAATTTAATGAATCAAAATTTGCATCCTTAACATATAGATAATGAATTTTCCTCCATATATCACACAAGAAAAATTACAACTTTTTATTCGTCAAGCTTTTTTAGAAGACGTTGGCGATGGCGATCATTCAACGTTAGCGTCGGTTCCGTATGATGCAATTCAAGAAGCGGAATTGAAAGTGAAAGATAACGGAATAATTGCTGGAATTGAATTAGCAAAAATTATTTTCGATACGTTTGATCCATCTTTAAAAATAGAACAATATATAAATGATGGCGATAAAGTACAATTTGGTGATATTGCTTTCAAAGTGAAAGGGTCTTCACAATCAATTTTAACTTGCGAGCGATTAGCGTTGAATTGTATGCAACGAATGTCTGGTATTGCGACTTATGCACACCAAATGATGGAATTGGTAAGCGGAACAAATGCCAAAATTTTGGATACACGCAAAACAACACCTAATTTTCGTATGTTAGAAAAATGGGCTGTTAAAATTGGGGGCGCAGAAAATCATCGTTTTGGATTATACGATATGGTGATGTTAAAAGATAATCATGTTGATTTTTGTGGAAATATTACAAAAGCAGTTGCGCAAACCAAAGATTATTTAGCAAAACATCATTTACATTTAAAAATAGAAGTGGAAACGCGTAATATGGATGAGGTAAAAGAAGCTTTGGAGGCAAATGTAGATTTTATTATGTTGGATAATTTTGATCTCGAAACGATGAAAGAAGCGGTTCAATATATAAATGGACGAGTAAAAACAGAAGCTTCGGGTGGAATTACAAAAGAATCTGTTCGCGCAATTGCCGAAACTGGTGTTGATTTTATTTCTTCTGGCGCGATTATTCATTCAGCCCCCAACTTTGACTTGAGTTTAAAGGCTGTGAAAGCTTAGTTTTTTTAACATTTTAAATATTATCTTAGTTGTATCATACTAATCATGTCGTTTTAACGTTACTAGTATTGTGTATTAGTATAGATTATTAAAATTATATTAGTATTATTCTATAAATAAAAATGTTATTGGATAGTATTTTATTAATACTGATTCTAAATAATGGATTTTTGATTGATTTTTTCTCTTTTTTCTGAAAAAAAATCAGTGAATAAAGAAAAATAATGTTAAAAATTAACATTTACATTATGTTAATTTTTGATAAAATGTTAAATAATCTTTAAAACTTTACATGAATACTAGATCTAATTTACAATATTGATAATATATTGACTATTTTGAATAAAATATAATAATTAATATTTAAGATGTTAATTGATTTTGTAAAATTTTACCATAATTTAACAATAATCTCATTTAAAGTATAGAAATTTGCGGAAGTAAACTTTTAAACTATTTCAAAAGATGAGGTTAAACTCAACTAAGCTTTTACTAGTAGGAGCTTTTGCCTTAATGGCATCATTATCTTTCGCCCAAGTTGTTGAACCAACAGATTCTACAAAGGTTGAACAGGACGAAAACGTATCTTTAGGAGAAACATTAATCATTGGTAAAGGGGTTATCGATATCGTAGAGGATCGTAAAACACCAGTTGCTGTATCTACAATTAGTAAGGCAGCTATCGAAGATAAAGCGGTAGGAAATGTAGATTTCCCAGAAATCTTCGCTACAACTCCATCTGTATATGTTTCTGGACAAGCGGGAGGTTTTGGAGATTCTCAAATGTTTTTACGTGGATTTAGTAGTCAAAATACAGCTTACTTATTGAACGGACAACCAATTAATGGTATGGAAGATGGTAACTTGTATTGGTCTAACTGGTCTGCAATGACTGAAGTTGCAAATGCAGTTCAGATTCAACGTGGTTTAGGATCTTCTAAATTAGCTATTTCTTCTGTTGGTGGTACTGTAAATATGGTAACAAAAGCTACAGATAAAAAGCAAGGAGGTTTTGTAAGATTAAACACAGGTAACGATAGTTACATGAGTGCTACTATTTCTTACAATACAGGTATGAAAGGTAAATGGGGAGCTTCTTTCTTGTTTAACCAAACAACTATGCACAGATCTTGGGCTCAAGGAACAAATGCAAATTCACAAGCATACTTTGTTTCTGTAGGGTATAAACCAAACGATCGTCATAACATTAACTTTATGATTTTTGGTGCGCCACAAGAGCACGGACAAAACTATTCTACAAAAAACACTAAGCAATGGGCTGATGCAGAAAAGTATGGATACGGAAATAAATACAATACAACTTACGGATACTTCAACGGTAAAGGAGAAAATTTAAGAACTAACTTTTACCACAAGCCAGTAGCAAACTTAAACTGGGACTGGACAATTAATGAAAACATGAATTTGTCTACAGTGCTTTATGCTTCTACAGGTACTGGAGGAGGTACTTCTGGAGTTGGTAAAGCAACAAGTACATTGAAAAATGGATTAGTTGATTTTGATTTAATTCAAAGCAATAACTTATTAGATCCAGACGGTATTGGAAATAATGGAGGTAAAGATGCAAACGGAAAAACAGTATCGAATGGTGCTATCCGTACATCTGTTAATAATCACTTCTGGTATGGAGGTGTAACAAACTTAAACTTTGATACTAAAACAGGATGGAACTTTAACATAGGTGCTGATATCCGTTTCTATCATGGTAATCACTTCCAACAAATGAATAATTTGTTTGGATTAAAAGGTTGGTCTGAAGTAAATAAATCAAACAATCAAACAGTTGTTGTAACAGAAACTTTTGGAACAAATCCTTGGTCTGCATTATTCAAATCGGCTAAAAAAGATCAAAGAACAGCAAGAGATTATTCTGAAGATATTAACTATCAAGGAGCGTTTGGGCAAGTTGAATACTCTAATGATATTTTCACAGTATTTGGACAAGGAGCAATCTCTAATCAATTCTACCAAAAATTTGATACTTGGAACTACGGAGGTGTAGAAACAGCTTCTAAAAAAGTAAACAAAACAGGATGGAATGTAAAAGGAGGTTTATCTGTTAATATTAACGAGGAGAATACAGTTTTTGCTAACGCAGGACGTTATTCTCGTCAACCGTTCTTAGATAATGTATTCGAATACAACAAAGTTGATTTACGTGAGCCAAATGTAGATAACGAAGAAATTACAGGTTTCGAAGTTGGTTACAAATACGAAACAAGAGGTTTAAGAGTTAATATTAATGCTTACTCTACAAAATGGGGTAATCGTTTCTTAGGAATTTCAGGTTCTGTAACTCAACCAGATAACACAACTCGTCCTATTTATACATCTTATACAGATATCACACAATTACACAAAGGTGTTGAAGTTGATTTTGACGCTAAAGTTTCTCAAATGTTTAGCTTATATGGATTCGCATCTTACGGTGATTGGAAGTATGATGGAAAAACTCCATTTGAATCGATGTATACTGATGACGATACAATTTTCGAAAAAGGAAATGTTGATTTGACAGGAACTTATATCGGAGAAGCTGCTCAATTTACTTTCGGTTTGGGAACTAAAGTTAACTTTACAAGAAACTTATATTGGGATGTAGACTTTATGTACAATGCTCGTACTTATGGACAAGTTAATCCAGTAGATGTAGTTAAAAGTGCATTAAAAGGAGAGGTTTATCAAGCTGAAAAAATTGCACCTTTTGCAAAAGTTAATACAGGTGTTGCATATGAATTCAAATTTGGTAAACAAAAAATCAAATTTAGAGGGAATGTTCGTAACTTATTCAACGATCAATACGTAAGTAGAATTGATAGAAATGGATACGGATATGCAGTAGGTAGAACTTGGAATGCAGGTGTTACTTATAGCTTCTAATAAGAATTAAAATTTCTTAACATATTAAAGTGGGCTTAGTAATAAGTCCACTTTTTTTTATGAAGTATTGTGACTGAATTATTTGTCTTAAATTAATAAAACCTTAATATTTAATTTATAATAAATCTAAATAATTTTATTTTAAGAATAAATATTCATTTATTAATGAATTATTATACACATTGTTTTTTTTAAGTATTGTTGTTTGTTTAGTCTGTTTTTGATAAGGATTTAAAAATTTTATTATTTGGTAATTTTATTTTAATTATATTTTCATATTCATAAAATATTAAGAATAATATTATAATTATTTAAAATTGATTTTTTAAGTAATAATTATTCTTAATTAACATAACGTTTGTAGTTGTTTTAACATATATACACCTCAACTTTGCAGCGGTAAACATTTAAACTATTTCATAAGATGAGGTTAAACTCAATAAAGCTTTTATTAGTAGGAGCTTTTGCCTTAACGGCATCATTATCTTTCGCTCAAGTTGTTGAACCAACAGATTCTACAAAGGTTGAACAAGACGAAAATGTATCTTTAAGTGAAACATTAATTATTGGTAAAGGAGTAATCGATGTTACAGAAAATCGTAAAACACCAGTTGCATCTACAGTTATTACAAGAGAGGAAATCCTTGATAAAGGAGTTGGAAATGTAGAATTTCCAGAATTATTAAAAAATTCGCCATCTATTTATGTTGCGGACCAAGCTTCAGGTTTTGGTGATGCAAAAATGTATATGCGTGGTTTTGATCAATCAAATACTGCTTTCTTATTGAATGGGCAACCAATCAACGGAATGGATAACGGTAGTTTATATTGGTCAAACTGGCAGTCTGTTTCTGATATTGCAAATGTTATTGATTCTCAACGTGGTTTAGGATCTTCAAAATTAGCTATTTCTTCTGTTGGAGGAACTGTAAATATCGTAACAAAAGCTACTGAGAAAAAAGAAGGAGGTTTTGTACGTTACTTAACAGGTAACGATTCATACCAAAAACAAACTATTGGTTATAATACAGGTATGAAAGGTAAATGGGGTGCTTCATTTATGTTTGATAACTGGTCTGCTCACAGAAGTTTTGCACGTGGAACAGAAGGTAAAGGTCAATCTTACTTTGTTTCTGTAGGTTTCAAACCAAATGCACGTCATACATTCAACTTTATGATTTTTGGTGCTCCACAAGAACATGGTCAGAACTATTCTAAACCAATGGATACTCAATATCGTAATATTAAAGTTAATGGTGTAAATAAAAGTATTATTGCAACTCCAGGTTATGATATTACGGGTCGCTTAGGAAACTCTAACTATGGTTTCTATAATGGAGAATCTTTATCTGCTAAAACAAACTATTATCATAAACCAGTAGCTAACTTAAACTGGGATTTTACAATTAACGAAAACTTGTCTTTGTCTACAGTGATTTATGCATCTACTGGTACAGGAGGAGGAACAAGTACTTTAGGTAATGGTCCTGGATATACTGATGGAGGTTATAAATCTAATGGAGAAATTGATTGGAATGTAATAGCAGCGAAGAATCAAGAATTAAAAGATGGAATTTCTAAGGGAAATAACGGAACTGTTTTAGCTTCTTCAGTAAATAATCACTTTTGGTACGGAGGAGTTTCTAACTTAACTTTTGATACAAAAAAAGGTTTTGTATTTAATGTAGGTACAGATTTACGTTTCTACCAAGGGGAACACTATCAACAATTAAATAATTTATTAGGAGCTTCTGGTCGTGCTGCATCTAATGTACAACGTTCTTCAGATTATGTTGTTAATAAAACTTTCAGCTCAAGCCCTTGGAATTCTTTATTCAATAGAGCTAAACATAGTGAGAGAATTGGATTTGATAATTCAGAGAGAATTAACTACCAAGGTTTCTTTGGACAAGCCGAATACTCAAACGAATTATTCTCAGCATTCTTTCAAGGTGCTTTATCTTGGCAAGAGTATGAAAAATATGATAACTGGAACTATACTGCAGAATCTGCAGAAAAACAAGGTATCAAATTCAAAAACGGTAAAGCTTATTCAGGTGAGCGCACAGAAATTGGTTATAATTTAAAAGCTGGTTTCTCTATCAATTTAAATAAAGAAAATAGTGTTTTTGTTAATGGAGGTAAATATTCTCGTCAACCATATTTAAATAATATGTTTGTACGTAATACAGTTACTTTTGTAGATCCAACAGTTAAAAATGAAGAGATTCAAAGTGTTGAAGCAGGTTACCGTTACAAAACTCGTACATTAAGAGTTAATGTGAATGCATATTATACTGAATGGGATAATAGAGCAGATACTTACAACGATAGAGATTTTACAGATGCTAATGGTTTAGTACACTCTAATGTTCGTTATTTATTAAATAATTTATCTCAAGTACACAAAGGTTTAGAGGTTGATTTTGATGCTAAAGTAACGCGTGATTGGACAATTAGAGGTTATGCTTCTGCAGGAGATTGGAGATACCAAGGAGCTTTCACGTATCAAATTCAAGATACAGATACGCAAGAAATTGTTGCTGGATCAGAAAATGGAAAAGGTAACTTAGACGGTGTAAGAGTTGGTAATGCAGCACAATTTACATTTGGTATGGGTACTAAAGTTAAAGTAACAAAAGCTTTATCTTTTGATACAGACTTCAACTACTACGCTCGTTTATATGAAAATGTAAATGTAGCTGATGTAGCAAAAGCAAATATTAAAGGAGATGCTTACAAAAATGCAAGTATTAGCCCATTTGCTACAGTAGATTTAGGAATGTCTTACAACTTTAAAATTACAAATAGTCAATCACTTAAATTTAGAGGTAACATCAAAAACTTATTCAATGATCAATACATTTCTCGTAAAGATAACTACGGTTACTTCTGGGGGAATGGAAGAACTTGGAATGCAGGTGTAACTTATAATTTCTAAGAAATATTTCATTATCATAACAAAAAGACGAACGCTTGTAGTTCGTCTTTTTTTTGTATTTACCTTTACTAAAATTTTATAGAAAAATGATTCAACCCGATTTTCTAAAAGAAGGTGATAAAATAGCAATTGTTGCGCCAGCTAAACGTATGTTACAAGGCGAATTGGATGAAGCAATAGACTTAATAAAATCGTGGAAATTGATTCCTGTATTAGGAAAAAATATTTATGCTGAATATGATTTTGGCTACAAATATGCTGGAACAGATAAAATCAGAACCGAAGATTTTCAATGGGTACTAGATGATTCTGAAATCAAAGCAATTTGGTGCGCACGTGGTGGATATGGTTCAGTAAAAATTATTGATGAATTAGATTTAACCAATTTCAAAAAATCTCCAAAATGGATAATTGGTTATTCTGATATCACTGTTTTTCACAATCATTTTAATCGATTAGGTTTTCAAACAATACATGGTGTTACAGCAAAGAAATTAGCAAATACCGAATATCATCCAACATCTTATCAAAGTGTCTATGAAGCATTGTTTGGACATGAAATTAATTACGAAATTCAATCACATACTTACAATAATTTAGGCGAAGCAAAAGGAGAATTAATTGGCGGAAATCTTTCGATTGTGTATTCACTTTTGGGGAGCGAATCTGCGATTACAAATCCTTCGGATAAGATTTTATTTTTAGAAGATTGGTTCGAGAATTGGTATGCTGTTGATCGAATGTTGATGAATCTTAAACGCAACGGAATTCTTACTCATGTAAAAGGAATTATTTTAGGAAACTTTACACACATGGATACGGAGGAAGAAAATGCTGAAAACTACAACCATCCATTCGATCCAAAAACTTTTGAAGTCATTCATAGTTTTACAAAAAACTTAAATATTCCAGTAGCTTTCGGATTTCCTGCAGGGCATACAGGTCACAATGTTGCGCTTAAAATGGGTGCAAAAGTTCAGTTAAATGTTACCTCAAATAATGTAACTTTGCATCATTATACAAACAAATATGGAACAAGATAATTTAACAGTCATTACTCACCCGTTGGTAAAAGCAAAAATTACGCAAATGCGTGATAAAAACACAACAACGAAAGAATTTGGCGAATTAGTAGACGAAATTTCAGGTTTAATGTGTTACGAAATTACACGTAACATCGAGCTTGAAGAAGTAGAAGTTGAAACGCCAATTACCAAAACAATCGGTTACAAATTAAAAGGAAATGATATGGCTATCGTTCCAATTTTACGTGCTGGATTGGGAATGGTAAAAGGGATTCATCAGTTAATTCCAACAGCGAAAGTTGGTCATATTGGGCTTTACCGCGATCATGACACATTACAACCTGTTGAGTATTTGTGTAAACTTCCAACAGATTTAGATTCTCGCGATGTGATTTTGGTTGATCCAATGTTAGCAACTGGAGGTTCTGCAATCAAAGCAATTGAAATTTTAAAAGAAAAAGGAGCAAAATCTGTTCGTTTGGCTTGTTTAGTTGGTTGTCCGGAAGGAGTGGAAGCGGTACAAAATGTTTATCCAGAAGTTCCAATTTTCTTGGCTGCTTTGGATGAAAAATTGAATGAAAATGGATACATCGTTCCAGGTTTAGGTGATGCTGGAGATCGTTTGTACGGGACAAAATAATTTTTTTGAATGAGTATTAGTTACGATTTCGGAAAAGAAGCAGAAGATTTTGCAGTTAATTATTTAATCCAAAATGGGTACAAAATATTGGCTCGAAATTATTTTTTCAGAAAAGCCGAAATTGATATTATTGCTCAATTTGAAAATGAGATTGTTATTATAGAGGTTAAGAGTCGTACTTCAAATTATGTTGTGGAGCCAGAAAGTTCTGTTAACACAAAGAAGAAGAAATTGTTAATTCTTGCCGCAGATGATTTTATTCAGAAAAATAATTTTATTTCTGAGGTAAGATTTG
Organism: Empedobacter sp. R132-2; assembly: GCF_030324375.1. NCBI lineage: Bacteria > Pseudomonadati > Bacteroidota > Flavobacteriia > Flavobacteriales > Weeksellaceae > Empedobacter > Empedobacter sp. R132-2. The sequence goes on along the minus strand of NZ_JACAGG010000016.1, from coordinate 7,060 downwards.
ATATTTTAGCACTTTTAAAAAAACAACAATCTTGGAGCGTAAATCATATCAAAAATGCGTTTAATGCTTCAGAAATTTAATCAACTTTTATGGAAGTATTTATGAGTCTTTTTGACTTTATTATGCATATCGACCAGCATTTAGCAGAGTTTGCAAATGAGTATGGTTTGTGGCTTTATGCAATTTTATTTTTAATCATTTTCGTGGAAACAGGTGTGGTTGTGATGCCATTTTTACCTGGAGATTCACTGTTGTTTGCAGCAGGTATGTTAGCTGCGCAAGAAACAAATGATATGAATGTGTGGATTATGATTGCAATTCTTTTGGTGGCCGCCATTCTCGGTGATACGTTGAATTATACCATCGGGAAAAAAGTTGGTTACAAAGCAACTAAGGTTAAGATTTTTGGTAAAAATTTCATTCAAGAAGAACATATCAATAAAACGCACGAATTCTACGAAAAATATGGTTCTAAAACTATTGTAATTGCACGTTTTGTACCAATTGTAAGAACTTTAGCGCCTTTCGTTGCAGGAATCGGACGAATGGGATATTCTATTTTCATTACATATAACGTAATTGGAGCTGTGTTATGGGTTGTTGGTTTAACACTTATTGGATACTTTTTAGGAAATATCGAATGGGTTCAAAATAATTTTTCTAAAGTAATTTTAGGAATAACAATCGCTTCTGTACTTCCAATTTTAGTGGAAATTATCAAAGAAAAGTTCGGCAAAAAAAAGGTAGCTGAACAAGAATAACTATAAAAAATTAACTCGACTTCGGTCGAGTTTTTTTATACCTTTAAATCATGGAAATTTTAGATTACATACTACATATCGATAAATATTTAGAAGCCATTTTGAATGATTATCAAAACTGGTTTTACTTGATTTTGTTTCTCTTAATCTTTATCGAAACAGGTTTGGTTGTCATGCCTTTTTTACCTGGCGATTCGCTTTTATTTGCGGCAGGAATGTTGGCTGCGGCTTTTCCAGATCAACTTAATATTTATATCGTATTAGGTTTACTTTGGGTTGCGGCGATTGCAGGCGATACGGTCAATTATACGATAGGAAAAACTTTGGGAACGAAATTAGTTACAGCCAAAATTTTCGGTAAACGAATTATTAAAGATTCTGCCATTCAAAAGACCGAAGATTTCTTTATAAAATATGGTTCTAAAACCATTGTAATTGCACGTTTTGTTCCGATTGTAAGAACGCTTGCGCCTTTCGTTGCAGGAATTTCTAAAATGCATTATGGCACATTTATCAAATATAATTTCATCGGTGGAACAATTTGGGTTTTCGGGATTACATTGGCTGGATATTTCCTTGGAACAATTCCATTTATCAAAAACAATTTCGAAATTGTCGTAATGGCAATTATTGTGTTTTCTTTGGTTCCAATTATTGTAGAATTCGTCAAAGAGAAAATAAAAAAATAAAAAATGAGTACAGAAAATTCGATTTTCATCATCTTACTTTTGTTGATAATCTTTTTACCAATTATTTTATTTATCATTGAGTCTCAAAAAGAATATAAACACGAAAATGATGAAGTTATTCGCGTCAAAATTGGTTTTTTAAGCTATATTTCAGTTTTTAATATGATTCTTTTTGCAATTCTTTGTCTTACTTTTTTATTTATAGCTTATCAATTATTGTTTGTGACAGATTTCATTTTAACTAACATAATTATTGGAATGATTTTTTTGATACTATTCTTTGTTTTTACCATTCCAGTTGCCAATACTTACAATCATCTCTTACATGAATCTAAGCGAGAAATTTATTTTTTCAGGAATAAAAAGGTTTTGTTCGTTGTAGAAAAAGAATCAGAAATTACTATTGATTTAGAAGATGAAATGATTGAAATCAATCACGAAGTTTCTAATAAAAGTTCTAAATATCAAACTGGTCATGGTAAATATAATTTTATTCAGAATGATGAAATTATTCCAATTTCAGATTTAATCAAATTTCCGCAAGATTTTCTTGATCAAAATAATATTGAGCAAGTTAAAGTTTCGAAACTTTTTATTTGGATTTAGATAATCATTCAAATAATTCCTATCTTCTATTTTTAAAAATATCAATCAATGAAAAACCTATTAATTATTTGTTCTATCCTTTTTTCTTTTGTTGTAAATGCACAACAAGGTTATCCTGTTCCTCCAAAATCAGAAAATAGATTATTTTACATTCAACACAACGACAATAAAAATACGTTTGTTTACGATGCACTTTTTTCGAGCAAAGGAATTTTAGATGCTAACAATCCAGTTGATATTTATCGCATTCTTTATGCTGAAGATGGTTCAAAAAAGCCCTTGACTTCTATACAAAAGAAATTGGCATATGGTTTAGATATTAAGAAAATTGAAAAGAATGTTTTTCAGTTGACATTGGTTTCTTATCCAACTCAAAAATTAACGCTTAAGCTTGATTCTCAAAAAAATCCAATTGTTCAAACAACTGTTAATAACAAGTTGATAACACTGAATCGTGTTTTCTTAAAACAGAAGAAAGGAACGGCTGGAATCTCCGTAAAGCTTGATTATATTTTATTTTACGGAAAAGATAAAAACGGAAAATCTGTAGAAGAGAAAATTGTTCTCTAAAAAAATCTCCCTAAATTAGAATCTGTAAGACGCAATTTAATAGCATATGATCGAAGTAAGAGAGGTGAATACGCCAAGTGAAATGAAGAAATTTGTCGATTTACCTTTTGAAGTGTATAAAGATAATCCGTATTGGGTGCCTTCTTTAAAGAAAGATGAACTCGCAAGTTTTGATAAAAATAATGCAATTTTTGAGACGGTTGAAGCTAACTATTTTTTAGCTTACAAAGGAAAAGAAGTAGTTGGACGAATTGTTTCGATTATTAATTGGACCGAAGTAAAAGAAATTGGAAAGACTAAAATTCGTTTTGGTTGGTTAGTTTTTAAAGATGATATCAACATTTTAAAAGCTTTATTAACAACTGTTGAAAACATTGCTAAAAATAATAAACTGAGTTATATAGAAGGTCCGATGGGATTTTCGAATATGGATAAAGCTGGATTATTAACAGAAGGATTTGATAAAGTTGCCACTTTGATCGGTTTATATAATTACGAATATTATCCAATATATTTGCAAGAATTAGGTTATCAACCAAAAGCCGAGTGGTTAGAATATTCTATTGATATTGCGAATTTGGGCAAGGTAAAGCAAATGGATAAATTGTGTGAAATGCTCAAAAAACGTTACGAAATAGATACGTATAAATTTGATACAATTAACGAAATGTTACCTTATGTAGACGAAATGTTTGATTTGTTGAATGTGACGTATGCAGAATTGCAAAGTTTTGTTCCGATAGAAAAATTTCAGGTTGAGCATTACAAAAAGAAATATCTAAAATTTCTTCATCCCGATTTTATTTCATGTGTAAAAGATAAAAACAACAAAATGATTGCTTTTGCGATTACGATGCCTTCATTTTCAAAAGCTTTTCAGAAAACGAAAGGAAAATTGTTCCCATTTGGTTGGTGGCATTTGATGCAAGCGCAAAAAAAGAACGATCATGTCGAATTTTATTTGATTGGAATTCATCCTCATTATCAAAATAAAGGTGTTAACGCCTTGATTTTTAAAGAGCTTTATGATCGATTTATAGCGAGAGGAATTAAAACTTTAGAGACCAATCCTTTGCTAGAGGAGAATACAAAAGTGCAACAATTATGGAAAAACTTTGATCCGGTTATCCATAAACGTAGAAAAACATTTTATAAAGATATAGAAGCATAAAAAAATGGTTAGAATCTAAATTCTAACCATTTTCTATATCAATTAAGGTTGTGGCTGATAATTTTTCGCATTATCTTCAGCATCATCATCAAACTAATCTCCAAATTTTTGCTTAACAGATTCTTTGATTTGATTCTATTTTTCTTCTAAATAATTATAAATTAATGTTTAAAAAAATGAAGAATAATTTCCTTAGAAAACTGCGAAGTAAATCAAAATAATGATGATAATCACAACCACTATAAATTCAAAAATGGAAATAGTTCTTCCACCAGATTTCAAATTTCTTTTCGAATACATACCAAACCAACTTATAACCAAATAATGATCTAAATTTATGAAAAATATTATAAATCATTAGAAAACAATAAATCATAAAAAAAGACTTTGAAATATTTTTCAAAGTCTTTGCTGTTGTACGGGCGGGGAGACTCGAACCTATTAATTATATTTAATTTTATTTAATGTTATTAATGCTGATAATCATATAGTTGTATTTATAGTTGATTTGTTAAAATTAATAAAAATTAAATAAAATTAAGTTTTACTGTGCAATAGTTGTGCAAATGTATTAATATTGCACAATATAAAACACAATAATATGGCGACTATAAAATTCTTATATAGAGGTACAAAAGATTACGGAGATGTAACTATTAGATTGTCTCATTTAAAAGAGATTGATTTATTTGCAAACACTGGATATAAATCTAAACGTGCATACTGGATTGATTCCAAAAGTAAAAAACGAAACTATCCTAGTGGAAAAGATGCTCAAGCAAAATCAGATAAGTTAAAGTTAGTAGAATTAGAAAAAGATATACTTGAACATTTTAATGAAGATTATAACTCTGGTATTATGATTGACAAAGAATGGTTAAAAGATAAAATAGATATTTTCTTTAAAAGAAAAGTGAGAAGTAATACTCATTCTGATTATTTGGTAGACAATATTCAGTATTTAATAGATAATGCTTCATACAGAAAAAACAATAAAGGAGGAATAGGAGTATCAAAGAGTAGGATAGCTGATTACAAAACGTGTAAAGGGTTGTTAGAGGAATTTTCAAAGAGTACAAGAAAGAAATATAAAATCAAAGATGTTTCAGAAGCATTTGCAAGAGAATTCGAGAAATGGTTTGTAGAAGAAAAAGGTTTAACCTTAGGTTATGCAAGGCGTAACTTAAATGTTATTAAAGCCGCTTGTAAAGAAGCTCAAATAAATGGAATTGAAATTTCACTATCATTATCAAGAATTTCTACAGTTACTCCCAAAAATGAGTATGTTATTTACTTAAACGAAACAGATTTAAAGAAAATACAAAACAAAGAATTTGACAATCAACGATTGAATAATGCAAAAAAGTGGATTCTACTTGGTTGTCAGCTAGGACAAAGGGGAAAAGATTTATTGAGATTGAATGAATCTAATATTACAGAATATAACGGAAAGAAATATTTTGAATTTATACAAGAGAAAACTTCTAAAGCTATCAAAATACCCATTCATGATGAAATTAGTAAAATACTTGAAACGGGTTTTCCTTATAAAGTTTCCTTACCTAAATTTAATAAAGCAATTCATGATGTTTGTGAATTAGCGGAAATAAATGAAGAAACAAAAGGTGTTAAAAAGGTTAATAATAGAAATACAAAAGATGTTTATCCAAAATATAAGCTTATTTCTTCTCATTCATTAAGACGTTCTTTTGCATCTAATTATTATGGGAAAATATCTACTAACTTATTAATAGCTATAACAGGTCATGCAACAGAAACAATGTTTTTAAAATACATAGGAAAGACTGCATTTGATTACGCAGATGAGTTTGCAGAAGCTTGGAATAAAATAGAGAAGTAATGGAGTTATTTAAGAAAATTGTGACATTAATTGAAGAGTTAAATTCTAACAATTATGATAATGTTTTAAATGATGTAAAAAACTATTTAAGAGACGAATGTAAAAATATAGATAAAAAAGATAAAGATATATTGACGGTATTTATAAAAATCAACATATTAGATAAAATTGACCTTATAATAAATGAAGTTCCTCGAAAAGGATTAAATGATAGAAGAGGAAAATTAAATAGATTATACTTAGATAATTTGAATTCTTTTAAACAAGAAATTATAAATTTATATTTTCCTTTATTAAAAGTATATGAAGAGTATTCATTTACAAATAGTGTTACTGTATTATTTGAAGACCTTCTAAATGTTATAGATAATGGCTTTGATTCTCATTATTTATTTGAAGAGAAGTTTGATTTATTCAAAAATAAAGTAAGTAAACATTATTCTTTAGTCGATGATTTTAGATTTATTTCTAACACTTGTTTAAACTTTTATGAAAGTGCATTAAAAGAAAAGATAAAATATCAATCGCAAATAGATTTAAACAAAGATTATATCGAAATATATTATAGAGAGTTTAATAATGATTTAGATGCTATAATTACTAAAGATGAGATTAACGGAGAATTTAAATTAAGAGATTTTATTAATAGTCAGAATGAAATTATTCTTGAATTACAAATATCAATTAGTCAAATAGAAGATATGATTGATTTTTTTCTAAAAAAGGATAAATTTATTGGAAATCAAATTGTATTTAAGAATCCTGTTTTAGCATATACAGGAGATGAATTAGATTCAGTATTTAAAGATTTGTCTGAGTATAATGAAAATGTTGAAACGATATATTTGTTATCCAGGGTTCAATATGATAAATTAATAAAGCTTGAATCTGCTTTAATTTCAAATGGTTTTCTTCTAAAGTATGGTAAGAAATTCAAATGGATAAATACAAAATCTAAAATTTGTGAATTATGCTATTACCTTACAGAAAATAGATCCTTTAATATAGATACTAAGTATTCAACTTTTGTTAAGTTCTTTTTCAAAAGATATAATATTGAAATTACTAACCAAGATTTAAACAAATCTAAAAATACCTATCACGGGAAAAGTATTTTTAAAGAGCTATTAATTTAAAATAGCTCTTTTTTTATCTCTTTATATTTTAATAACCCCTATAGTACCCCTAAAATTAATTTCTCCCTTCTTATGATATATATGTAATCTTCCCCTTGTTAAGAACACTTAAAAGTAGAGTTTTTATTTAATATTATTGTATTATTATTTTGATTAATTTGAAATGTAGGAAAATCATTAGGATTTTTGACCTTACCATATTTCAATAAAAAGTTTCTAGGAGAAAGATATTGCAAAGAACTATGTGGTCTTTCATTGTTATACAT